>JAKEEW010000485.1 GCA_022616375.1 Sporichthyaceae bacterium | reverse complement strand
GGGCGCCGCGCAGTTAGGTCATAGCCGCCACGACCCCCGCCACCCCATCCTGCCTGCGGAAACACACCCAAGATCAACTTATCCAGGAAACTGGGGCTAGCGGCCGGGACCGAGGCCGGCCCGTGCCGCCCTGGGCGCGGGCCGGGCCTCTCGCGCAACTCGTAGAATCCGACTGTGTCCGGGACCGCGGTGCTCGTGGTGGATGCGGCCAACGTCATGGGCTCGGTGCCGGACGGTTGGTGGCGGGATCGGGCGGGCGCGGCCGAGCGGCTGCGCGATGCGCTCGTCCCGGTCGCCGAGCAGGGCCTGCCCGAGCTGCCAGGTCCGCTCGAGATTGTGCTGGTGGTCGAGGGAAAGGCTGGCCGGGTGCAGTCCGGTCCCGGTGTCGCCGTGGTCGCCGCCCCGGGTTCCGGTGACGACGCGATCGTCGATGTGGTAGCGAGCCGCCGCCCGGACCCGGTCTACGTGGTGACCGCGGATCGGGGCTTGCGCGAGCGGGTCACGGCGCTCGGCGCGCACGTGATCGGGCCGAAGTCGCTGCGGAACGCGCCCAGCTTCGGTACCCCGCAGCCGGGCTGAATCACCGCTTGCGGACTTGTCGGAATCGCCGCCTATGCTCGCCAGGGACACCGAGAGGAGACCGCATGCTTCCGTGGTCAGTCGAGTTCGCCGGACGGATCGATGAACACGTCCTGGACAGCGAGGTGCTGCGCGACAACCCGCTGGGCGATCCGCACCAGCGCCCGCTCTGGGTCTACCTGCCGCCCGGATACGACGATCCGGCCCGCCGGCTGCCCGCGGTGTATGTGATCATGGGCTACACCGGGCACGTCGGGATGTGGCGCAACCGCACCGCCTACCGCCAGCCGTTCCCGGAGATGGCCGACGGGGTGTTCGCCAGGGGCGAGGCACCGCCGACGATCGTCGTGTTCGTGGACGCCTGGACCGGCTACGGCGGCAGCCAGTATGTCGACTCGGCCGGCACCGGCGCCTACCACACCTACCTGTGCGACGAGGTCGTACCGTACGTCGACAAGCACTACCGCACCCTGGCGCATCGCGACCACCGGGCCATCTCCGGCAAGTCCAGCGGCGGATTCGGCGCGATGATCACTCCGATGCTGCGGCCCGACCTGTTCGGCGCGCTGGCCACGCACGCCGGCGACGCACTCTACGAGCTGAGCTACATCCCGGAGTTCGGTAAGGCGGTGCGGTTCCTGCGCAGCTACGACGGCGACATCTGGAAGTGGTGGGCCGACTTCCAGACCCGGCCGGCGTTCAGCAAGGAGGAGGACACCACGCTGCTGGTCACGCTCGGCGTGGCGGCGTGCTTCTCGCCCGGTCCGGACGGCACGCCCGAGCTGCCGTTCGACCCGGTCACCGGGCAGCTGCGGGACGAGGTCTGGCAGCGCTGGCTGGACTGGGACCCGGTCCGGATGGTCGATCGGTATGCCGACGCGGTCCGGTCCTGGCGCGCGGTCTGGATCGACGGCGGCACCAGGGACGAGTGGTTCCTCGACGTCGGGGCCGAGGCATTCCGGGCCGAGATCCAGCGGGTCGGGCTGCCCAGCGACCGGATCGCGTTCGAGCTGTTCGACGCCTCGCACGGCGGCATCGACTACCGCTATCCGACTGCGCTGACCTGGCTGGCCAAGCGCCTGGCGCCCGCCGGCTGACCGCACCGGCGGCGCCTGCCGACTGACCGGCCCGGCGGGGCCCGCGCCGACTGACCTAGCCGGCCGCCGGCCTACAGCAGCCGCTTGAGCACCGCGGGGTCGGCGTTGCCGCCGCTGATCACCGCGAGCACCCGGGCGCCGGCCGGAAGCTCCACGGCGCCGGACAGCAACGCGGCGATCCCGGCGGCCCCGGACGGCTCGGCGGCCAGCTTGCAACGCTGCATGATCAACCGGAGCGCGTCCGCGATCGCCTGGTCCTCGACCATGACCATCTCGTCGACGAACGCCTGCACGTGCCGCAGCGTGTGTGCTCCGGCGAACGGCGCGGCCAGCCCGTCGGCGATCGTGTCCAGCCGGTCCAGCCGGACCGGGCTGCCCTGGGCGAGGCTGCGGGTCATTGCGTTGGCGCCGACCGGCTCTACCCCGATCACCGTGACCTGCGGGCGTTCGGCCTTGACCACGGCCGCGATCCCGCTGATCAGACCACCACCGCCGACCGGCACCAGGACGGCATCCAGCTCGGCCAGGTCCTCGAGAAGTTCCAGGCCGACCGTGGCCTGCCCGGCGATGACCATCGGATCGTCGAACGGATGCACCAGCACCAGGTTGCGCTCGTGCTGGATCTGCTGGCACACGTCGAGCAGGTCGTCCGCGGTGAGCACCACCTCACCCCGGTAGGCCCGGGTGGCCGCCACCTTGGTGGCCAGCGCGGTGGCCGGCATGACGATGGTGGCGTGGCTGCCGAGCGCGGTCGCGCCGTAGGCGAGTGCGGCCGCGTGGTTGCCGGCGGACAGCGAGACCAGCCCGCGCTCCAGGTCGGCGGCCGGCAGCGTGAGCAGCTTGTTGAAGACCCCGCGTGGCTTGAACGAACCGGTCCGCTGGAACAGCTCGGCCTTCAGCTGCAGGCGGACCCCGAACAGCTCGCCGAGCGTGGTGGCGGACAGCGTGGGAGTGCGGTGCACCCGCGGGTGGATCCGTTGCTGCGCGGCGCGGGCCTCGGCCAGGCCGATCAGCGCCGGCTGGCCTGCTGGCTGGGGTGGGTCGATCACGGCAGCCGACGCTATCCGGGCCAGAAAGAAATCGTCCAGGCAGTGGTAAGACCCAGCCGCCAGCATGATCCCGCGACACCAACCACGATCGACGTACGGCCGCCGGTGCGTCGCTGGAGAGGGGAGCAGGATTTGAGCGACCATCGGGTACAGACCGACCGGCCCGGGTTATCCCGGCGGCAGGCGGTGTCATTGCTCGGCCTGGGAGCGGCTGGACTGGTGATCGGCGGCGCGCCGCGCGCGTTCGCCCACGGCGGCACGGTGGCCTGGCACAACGAGATCTGGAACCAGGCCACCTATCTGCCGGACACCGGCGCAGCTTGGGGCACCTACTGGGATCCGACCTTCTACACCCGCTACGAGAACTGGTTGGCCTACCACTGGTCGAACACGCCGGGAAACTGGCTCACGCCGATGCGGGTGTGGCACGGCCGGGTGCACGATCACTCGTCCGGTTCCAGCAGCTGGCACTACTCCGGCCGGGCCTGTGACCAGTTCAACCTGGACATGACCGTCAGCGGAGTGATGACCAAGGTCTTTGATGTCAAGTACAAGCAGGGCAGCTCCGGGTGGTACACCCAGACCGGCACGACGCTGGCGACGACGAGGAAGCGGTACTGGGGCACGGTCGCGGGCCTGAACTACCACTTCGCCAGCGTCCTGCACTACTGGTACACCCCGGCCTACTTCAGTGCCGCGGCGGACTACTCGCACCAGTACCACGTACACGCGGACAACGGGATCTCCGGCAACGGCTACTCGGTGTTCGCGCCGAGCACGACCTCGCGCCGGGTGCAGGTGTTCACCGTGCAGTCTTGCCTGAACTACATCTGGGGGTACGGAACCTCGGTCGACGGGGTTTGGGGACCGCAGTCCACCACGCACTCCAACGACGTGCTGGCCAAGCTGGGCCGGACCGGGTCGCTGACCAGCTCGCAGGCCAACTGGCAGGCGTTCCTGACCGCGGCACTGCGGTGGGGGACCGGGGCCCAGACGTCCTGGGGTGGCGGCGGTGGCGGCTGTCTCACGGAGGTAGACGGGAAGGAGGGGGGCGCGGCAGCGGCGATCCCGTGCTGACCGTGCTCGTCGGCTAGCCGCTCGCCGCGGAAAGCAACCGGGCCGGCCGTCCCCCGCCGGCTGGCCCGGTTACCGCGCTACCCCAGCTGGTCGAGCTGGCCCGGGTAGAGCAGCGCGAGCTGGCGCGGGTAGCCGGCGATGAGCCGCAGCTCGTCGTCGGTGAGCGGTCGCCCGGTGCTCGCGTTGCAGAGCTGGACCAGCGCGAACACCAGGTCCTCGTCGGCCGCCGCGACCTCGATCTGCAGGCCGTCCAGGACGTGCCGGAAGCCGGCCTTGCCGCCGTACTCCCCGGTGAGAATCACCCGCCCTGGCCGCTCGTGCCAGTTGGCCGGGAATGCACCGAGCGTGTCGTCGTCGTAGAGCTCGTAGTTGTGCCGGTCCTTGAGCGCGCCGTCGGCGTGGATGCCGGACTCGTGGGCGAACGCGTTGCGCCCGACGCCCGGCTGGTTCAGCGGCAGCGGTTGGCCGAACGCGTACGACGCCCACCAGGCGAACCGCCGGGCCCAGGACATGTCGATCGGGTCGCCGATCGAGGTCCGGCCTTCCAACCCGAAGCCGTGCTGGAACGCGAGCAGGCAGGACAGCAGGTCGGCGTTGCCGGCGCGCTCGCCGATCCCGTTGACGCAGGTGTTGATCCAGGCATCCTGGCCCGCATCCAGGTCGCCGAGCGCGCCCGCGATCGAGTTGGCCACGGCCAGGCCCAGGTCGTTGTGGCAGTGCGTCTCGATCGGGATGCCGACCACGCTGGCCAGCTTCGCGAACCGTTCCCTGATCCGATCCGGGGTGTCGCCGCCGATCGTGTCGCAGTAGCGCACTCGGTCCGCGCCGGCCTGCCGCGCGGCCAGCGCGAACTCGGTGAGGAACCCCTCGTCGGTGCGCGAGCCGTCCTCGGCGTTGACGCCGACCGTGGCCACTCCGGCGGCCCGGGCGGTGCGCACCGCGGCCACCGTCTCGGCAATGATCGAGTCCCGGTCGAGCCGGCCGCGGAACTTGTTCTGGATCATCTGATCCGAGGTCGAGATGGACACGTTGTAGTGCTGCAGCCCGGTGGGGAGCGCCGCTTCGACATCCGCGGTGACCGCGCGGCACCAGCCGGACAGGCGCAACTGGCCGAACGCGCCGGCCTCGGCCAGCGCGACGTTGGCCCGGACGTAGGGCACCTCGTGGAACAGGAACGGGAAGCCGATCTCGGACTGGGCCACGCCGAGCTTGCCTAGGTAGAAGTTGACCATCGTCTTGCCGAACTTGGACAGCCCGGTCCGGGCGGTCTGCACGCCGTCCCGGTTGGTCACGTCGAGAAAGTGAATCGTCGCCATGCCTCGTACATTGACACGCGATATGGACAGCTATCAATATTGATTTCGCGTCAATATATGGAGCTTGCCCGCAAGCTTCATGATCGCTGTTTCCATGATTTCTTCGCCGCGTTCCCGCAGGTGGGCTTCGATAGAAATCATGAAAACGGCGATCACGGCGGCGTGAGGGTGCGTGCTTGGAGAGGAGGCGCGGATGGACTGGATGACGACCACCGAGGCGGCGGCCCGGCTCGGGGTGAAGCCGGCCACGCTGTACGCCTACGTCAGCCGCGGTGTCCTGCACCGCCGCCCGGCGCCGGACGGGCGCGGGAGCCTGTTCGATCCGGCCGAGGTGGACGAGCTGGCCCGGCATGGGCGGCCGCGTCGTCCTCGCGCGATCGAGCTCGTGGTGGAGTCCGCGGTGACCGCGCTGATCGACGAGCGGCCCTACTATCGCGGCCGGGCGGTTACCGACCTCGCCGCGACGGCAAGCTTCGAGGAGGTCGCCGGCCTGCTCTGGACCGGTGAGCTGGCGGCACCGCCGGGCTGGGCCACCGCACCCGAAGCGGTCGCACCCGAGGCGGCGGCACCCGAGGCAGCCGCACCCGAAGCGGTGGCGGCCGGCCGCTCGGCGCAGTCCGGGCTGCCCGAGCAGACCCTGTTGCTGGAGCGGCTCCAGGTGATCGTGGCCGCGCTCGCCGCTGCCGACCCCATGCGGTTGCAGTTCGAGCCGGACTCGGTGGTGGCGACCGGGCAGAACCTGATCACCGGGATGGTGCAGTGCCTGCCTGCGATCGGGCCGGCTCCCGACCCGGGCACCCCGGGTATCGCCGTAGCCCTGTGGCCCAAGCTGTCCGCCCACGCACCGACCCCGGGCGAGCTCGGCGTGCTCCAGGCCGCGTTGGTGTTGCTGGCCGACCACGAGCTTGCCGCATCCACGCTCGCCGCTCGGGTGGCCGCGTCGGTCCGCGCCGATCCGTACGCGGTGGTCGCGGCCGGTCTCGGCGTAGTCGGCGGCGCGCTGCACGGCGGGGCGGCGCTGGGTGCCGAAGCGATGCTGGCCGAGGCGTGCGATCCGCGCGAGGTCCCGCATGTCATCGGGGAGCGACTGCGCCGCGGCGAGCGGATCCCGGGGTTCGGCCACTTCGTCTACAAGGCCGGCGACCCGCGCGCCACGTTCCTGCTCGATCTGCTCCGGCGCGGCCGCACCGACCGGGAGCGGCTTGCCGTGGTCGAGGCGGTGCTGGCCGAGGCCGCGCGGCGCCGGCTGCCCGAGCCCAACATCGACTTCGCGCTCGCCGCGTTTGCCAGCACGGCGCGGATGGTCAAGAGCGCGGCCGAGGCCATCTTCGCGATCGCCCGCACCGCCGGATGGATTGCGCATGCGCTCGAGGAATACCAGCGCGGCACCCCGCTGCGGCCGCGCGCGGTCTACACCGGGCCATTGCCCGACCATTCGCCGTCGCGCCAGTCGGTGCGGTGACCGCAGATCCCGTACATCCAGGCGTAGATCTGCTCGACGTCCACCCGGTAGGCCAGCTCGCCCACCTCGGCCCGAGCGCCGCTGCCCGGATCCACGTACTTGGCGCTGATCGCCGCCGCCATCGCGGTCAGCTCGGCCGGCGCGGCGATTGGTCGGGCGTGCCCGCGCAGCACCACCACGTCGTCACCGTCGCCCAGATGCAGCTCGACGTAGGGCTGAGCGGCCAGGTTGACCGCCTTGACCGCCGCCGGGCCGACCGAGAACCGGATCGCGTCGCCGTCCCAGCTGAACCAGACCGGTGACACATGCGGCCGGCCGTCCGGCGTGGCGGTCGCCAGCCAGATGCTGCGGGCGGAGCGCGACTGCGCGTCCACCCAGCCGAACGAGACGTGCCCTCCCACGAGGACTAGTCAACCCGCCGGGTCCGACAGAATCGCTGGCGCGCGGTTCGCCGCCACCGCCAGTATGTGATCGTGGTGCGTAGCTGCAGCGAGGCAGCCAGGGAGGTCCACCGCGGTGGCGACGAAACTGATTAGGTTGGCCGACGGCACGTTAGTCGAGGCCGAGGTCAATCCCGGCGAGGCGACTCAGATCTCCGGTGGCGCGGCCAAGCGGGTCGAGTCGTCCTTGGAGCGGGTCGAGCCGATCCTGACCAGCGTGTGCCGGTCGATCGCCTCCTCCTGGGACGCGATCACCGATCTGCAGGTGGAGAAGGTCGCGGTCGAGCTCGGCCTGAGCTTCGAGGGCGAGGGCAACATCTTCGTGAGCCGGGCCAAAGCCGGGGCGAATCTGGTCATCACGCTGACCCTGACCCGCCCGGACGGTGCGCGGCGTGACTGACCGGCTGCTCGGCTCCGTGCTGCCGGTCCGCAGCACCGACGAGGGCAACGCCGCATTCGGCACCGCGTTCGTGGTCAGCCACGACCAGGCAAGGACCTACCTGGTGACCTGCGCACACGTGGTGCGCGACGTCGGCGGGGACAGCCAGGTGCTGGCCGGTGATCAGCGGGCCGGCGTGGTGGCCTACGGATCGCCGGACGGCGCCGACGACATCGCGGTGCTGGCCACCGACCGGATCGCCGCGACCCCGATGGCGCTGGGGTTCGACGCCGAGCGCGGCCGTGCGGTATCCGTGCTGGGGTTCCGCTCGGTCCAGCTTGGCGCCCGGTTGCTCGCGGTGGAGCCGGTCGACTCGACCCTCGGTCCGCAGATGGCGCTGGACAGCCCGAGCGGCCGGAACACCGCGTGGCAGCTGCAGTTCGCCGAGCGCGGCTTGGACCAGGGCTACAGCGGTTCGCCGATCGTGGACGTGGTGACCGAGGAAGTGGTCGCGATCGCCGCCTACCGGCAGGACGAGCGCCGCGCGATCGCGATCGCGGTCACCGGGCTGCGCGCGCTGTGGCCGGACGGCCTGCCCGACCTGGCGGCCCCGGTCACGGTGGCCGGCACCGAGTTTGTCTACGTGCCGAGCTCTCCGTTCAGCATGGGCACGCCGCAGCGCGATGCGGACGAGCTCGCCGAGCTCGGCAAGCGCGAGTCTTTCCGGGCCGAGGCGCCCCGGCACGAGGTCGACCTGCCCGGCTACTACATCGGCCGGCTCCCGGTCAGCAACGCCCAGTACGCCCAGTTCGTCAGCGCGACCGGGCACCGGGTGCCGTACCGGGACGACCCGTGGTCCCGGCCGTACAGCTGGGACCAGCAGACCCGGGCCTTTCCGGCCGAGATCGCGGACCTGCCGGTCGTGCTGGTGTCGTGGCACGACGCCCGGGCCTACTGCGAGTGGCTGGAGGTCCGGCTGCCGACCGAGGCGGAGTGGGAGAAGGCGGCCAGCGGTCGGACTCCGCACCTGTGGCCGTGGGGGGACGACTGGGACGAGGAGCGCTGCAACACGGTCGAAGGCGGCCGCGACGCCTGCCTGCCGGTCGGCGCGCTGTCCCCGGCCGGCGACAGCGGATACCGGGTGGCTGATCTCGCCGGCAACGTCTGGGAGTGGTGCGCGAGCCAGTTCGATCCCTACCCCTATCGGGTCGACGACGGTAGGGAGCAGCCAGGCGCGCCAGGGACCCGGGTGATCAGGGGCGGTGCCTGGGGCAACGACCGGTGGGCGGCCCGATGCGCGGCTCGCGAGCATGCGGCGCCGGATGAGTACGGCTTCAGCATCGGCTTCCGGATCGCGCTGTCCAGGGACGCCGCCGCGGCGCTCGCCGACCGGACGGCGGACCAATGACCGCGCCGCCAGCCGGGCGGGCGCTACGGGTCGGGCTCGTGGCCTCGGAGTATCCGCCGTACGTCTACGGCGGGCTCGGCACGCACGTCGAAGCACTGACCGCCGCGCTGGCCGAGCGCTCGGTGCAGGTCGAGTTGTTCGTGCCGACCCGGGTGGGTTACAAACAGCCGCCACCCGGGGTCCGGCTCCGGCTGGTCCCGGCCCGGCCGCCCGGCTCGGCCGAGAGCAACGCCGAGTTCTGGGTGGACTTCTGCGCCGCGACGCTGGCCTACCTTGACCGGCTCGGGATCGAGATCGACCTGGTGCACTGCCACGACTGGCTGGCCGTGCTGGCCGGGGTCGGCGTTCAGGCTCGGCGCCGGGTGCCGCTGGTGTTCAGCGTGCACCTGCCGCAGGTGGCGCACCCGCATGCCGAGCTCGAGCTGCTCGGGTTGGCCGCGGCCGAGGTCAGCATCGTCAACAGCGATGCAATGCGGCGCGAGCTGGGAGAGCGGGATCCCAGCCTGCCGCCGGCGGTTGTGATCCCGAACGGCGTGGACTCGAGCCGGTTCCATGCCGGCCCGGTCGGCTCTGCCGGTCCCGGTCGGGCCGACGACGACCTCGCGGTGCTGTTCGTCGGCCGGCTGGTCCCGGAGAAGGGCGCCGACGTGCTGCTGCGGGCGTTCGCCGCGGTCCGGTCCCGGATGCCGCACGCTCGACTGGTCATCGTGGGCGACGGCGACCAGGCGCTGTACCTGCGCCGGCTGGCCCGCTACTTCGGCCTGGCCCGCGAGGTCGAGTTCACCGGCTGGTTGACCGGGGACGAGCTGGTCCGGGCGTACCGCCTGGCCGCGGTGGTCGCGGTGCCGAGCCGCTACGAGCCGTTCGGGTTGGTGGCGCTGGAGGCGATGTCGTGCGCCCGGCCGGTGGTGGCGTCCCGGATTGGCGGGCTTGCCGAGATCATCAAGCACGAGACCACCGGGCTGCTGGTGCCCACGGCCGACCACCTGGCGCTGGCCCAAGGGCTGGTCCGGCTGCTGACCGACGACCGAGCCAGGGACGCGGCCGGCCAGGCCGCCCGAAGCCGCGCGCTGGACTACCCGTGGCCGGCGGTGGCCGCCGCGACCGAGCGACAGTACGTGTCGGTGCTGCAGCCCTCGAACGGGCGGGATCCGCGCGCCGTGCGCGCTGTCCGGGCCGCGATCGACGATCTGATGCCCGCGCTGTCTTCCCGTACCCGCGTGATCGCCGCGACGATACTGCGTGAGCTGTAGTCCTCTGGGGGATCGATGAAAGCCGAACTGTTCATCAACGCCCGCACCGCCGACCTGGAGCCGGTGATCCGCCGGCTGGTCGCGGCCGAGGTGGATGCCAGGATCCCGGTCGAAGTCAGCACGGTGGGAGCCGGCGGCGAGCAGAACGTGGTGGTGGCCAACCGGTATGCGCAGTTGCTGCAGGCCGCCATCCCGCCCGAGCTCGGCCTGACCCTGTCGGTGACCTCGCTGAGCTGGCTGGGGGAGCGCACCTACCTGCAGGTGTACTGGCCGGTCGCCTACCCCAGCTATCACGGCGCGACCCGATCGTTCTCGCCGGGCGAGCTGGACGCGTTCTTCCCGGCGCTGGCGATCCGGGACCGGATGGTGCTGGTGCCGGTTGGCCAGGGTGAGCTGCTCGGTGCCGTGCACGGGGTCGCCCAGACGACCTCGGTGCTGCGCGGGGACGTGGCCGAGATCGACTTCAGGGACGAGGCGGCAGTCGGTGCCGCATTGCGGACCGTCGCCGGGTCGTTGACCGAACAGCTGCAGCACGAGCTGGCCGCGTGGGCCGCGGGTGCGCCGGAGCAGCCGATCGATCTGGCCGGCGCCGCCCGCGATCTAGACGTGGACGCCGGTCTGCTGAACCGGATCCTGACCGACCGGATCGAGCAGATCCGGGTGCCCTACCGGGCGCTGTCCTGCGAGCTGAACACCACCCGGCTGCCGCACGGGCGGTGGACCCGGGTGATGCTGACCGCGACCAACGGCTCCGACGTGCCGATGCCGCGGGTGCTGCTGAGCATCGCCGGACCGGTCGAGGTGCGGCCCGATCGAGTCGAGGTAGCGCTGCCGGCGGGTGGCGCGGTCGAGGTGCCGATTGCGGTGAAGCCGACCGATCTGGGCGAGTTCCCAATCGAGATCACCCTGGTCCAGCCGCAGGACGTGCCGTTCAGCACCTGGCTGCTTCCGGTTCACGTCTGGATGGAGTCGACCGACCAGTCGAATCCGTAGGCTCGCTAGTCATGGCTGCCGTCTGTGTTTTCTGCGCGTCCTCGCGAGTGCTCGAGCCGCACTGGCTCGACCTCGGTTATCAGGTAGGGACCGCGCTGGCGACCCGCGGTCACCAGGTCATCTCCGGTGGCGGCTGCGTCGGGATGATGGGGACGCTGGCCGAAGGGGCCCGGGCCGCCGGTGGACACACGATCGGCGTGATCCCGCGCTCGCTGCTCGAGCTGGAGGTCGGCGACCAGGACGCCGACGAGCTGCTGGTCACCGATGGAATGGCGGCGCGCAAGGTCCTGATGATGGACAAGTCGGATGCCTTCCTTACGCTGCCCGGCGGGCTGGGCACGCTGGACGAGCTGTTCGAGGTATGGACCACCGCGGCGCTGGGTCTGCACCGCAAGCCGGTCGTCCTGCTCGATCATGGCGGCTTTTACGCCGAACTGGTGCGCTGGTTGCGCGGACTCGTGTCCGCCGGCTTCGCCAACGCGGACGCGGTCGAGGACCTGATCGTGGTCGACTCGATCCCGGCCGCGTTGGATGCGATCGAGGCCCGCCTCGGCCGGGCTCCGTTAGCGGGATCGGCAGATGTCTGAGCTCGTGGTTGAGGCGCTGAGCCGGTTAGTCCCCGGCGGCGTGACCGGGCACGAGCTGGACCGGGGCGGCCGGGTCCTGCGCTGGGTGCGAGCCGGTTCCGGCGATCTCCCCGCGGTGCTCGTCGCCGGCGCGGGCGAGACGCTGCTGGATTGGGCGAACATCCTGCCCGAGTTGGCCCGCCATGCCGGCGTGATCGCCTACGACCGGGCGGGGCTCGGCGGCAGCGACCCGATGCGGCCGCTGAGCGTCGCGGGGGAGGTCGGCGACTTGGCCGCGCTGCTCGCCCAGACCGGCCCCGCGATCGTGGTCGGGCACAGCTGGGGCGGCCTGCTGGCGCAACTGGTCGCCTTCGACCACCCGCACCTGGTAGCCGGGCTGGTCCTGGTCGACCCCGCGCACGAGGAGATCGTGGCGGCGCAGCCGTGGCGGCCGCGGATCAAGGCTGCGTTGACGCACCGTGCGCTGCTGCCGATGCGAGCCGTGGGTCTGTTCACCCGGATCGCGCGGGGCACGGCCACTGCATTAGCCGCGCGCACCACCGACGTCGAACAGGTCAGGCAGCTGCTGATCGAGGCCTACCTCAGCAACTACGCGGCCCGCACCCAGGTCGCCATGATCGGCGCGGAGAACCGCCTGGCCGACCGGTCGGTGCAGAGCATCCGTAGTAAGCGGGCGTCGTCATCGCTGCCCGCCGTCCCTGTGGTCGCGCTGACCGCAACCCGGAAGCCGGCCGACCTCCACGATCGCTCCGTCGCGCTGAACGGTGCGGTGGTGGCCGCGGCAGCTGGCCGCCACGTCATCGTCGACGACGCCGGCCACTACATCCAGCACGACCGCCCCGACCTCGTCATCGCCGAGATCCGCTCGGTGCTCGATGCTGCTGCGGATCACCGGGGCCGGGCGCGCGGTTAGCCAGCGTTGGGGTCGTTGACCTGCCGGGGGATGCCGAGCGGGTTGGCGGCCTGGAGTGCTTCTGGAAGCAGCGCATCAGGGACGTTCTGGTAGACCACCGGCCGGATGAACCGGCGAATCGCACTGACCCCGACCGAGGTATGCAGCGGTGCGGTGGTGGCCGGCCACGGGCCGCCGTGGTGCATCGCCGCGGTCACCGCGACGCCGGTGGGCCAGCCGTCCCAGACGATCCGGCCGGCGCCCTGGGCGAACCGGTCAAGCAGCCGGCGGACCAGCGGTGCTTCGGAGTCCGGGTCGGCGTGCAGCGTCGCGGTCAGGCTCCCCGGCAGCGCGTCCAGCGTCTCGACCAACTCGTCGGCCGAGCCGTACTCCACCACGACCGCGGTCGGCCCGAAGCATTCCTCCAGCAACGGTTCCGGATTGGCCCGAAGGTCGGCGGCGGACACCGCGACCAGGCTGGGCGCCGCCGCGAAACCGTTGCCTTCGGCTGCCGTCGCGGGAGAAACCGCAACGATCTCGCGAACCCCGGGCACCGTGGCCAGACCGGAGGAGCCTCGCTGGTAGCCGTCCCTGATCCGGGAGTTCAGCATCGGCCCCACCGCGGCCGAGCTCACCGCATCGGCGAGCAACGGCTCCAAGCCGTGCCCGGCCGGCAGGAACAGCAGCCCGGGCTTGGTGCAGAACTGGCCGGTGCCGAGCGTGTACGAGCCGACGAACCCGGTCACGACCTGCGGACCCCGGGCCGCCACCGCACCGGGCGTGACCACGGCCGGGTTGAGCGAGCCGAGCTCGCCGTAGAACGGGATCGGGTCGGGCCGCGAGCTGGCCAGGTCGAACAGCGCCCGCCCGCCGGCCAGCGAGCCGGTGAACCCCACTGCCGTGATCGCCGGATGCCGGACCAGGGTCCGTCCCGCCGCCTCGCCGTGCACCACCGCGAACGTCCCGGCCGGCGCGCCGGCCGCGTCCAGCGCCGCCCGAACGATCCGGCCGGTCAGCGCGGAAAGGCCGGGGTGGGACGGATGCGCCTTCACCACGACCGGGCAGCCGGCCGCGAACGCGCTCGCGGTGTCCCCGCCGGCCACCGAGAACGCGAGCGGGAAGTTGGATGCCGCGAACACCGCAACCGGGCCGAGCGGCACCAGCATCCGGCGTAGGTCGGGCCGCGGTGCCGGCAGTGCCGCTGGATCCGGCAGGTCGATGACCGCGTCCAGGAACCCGCCGTCGTCCACGACCGAGGCAAACATCTCGAGCTGCACCCGGGTCCGGACCAGCTCACTGCTCAGCCGGGTGGCGCCGAGCCCGGTCTCGGCATCGCCCAGCGCCACGATTGCGTCCCGCTCGGCCTCCAGCGCAGCCGCGATCGAGCGGAGCAGCCCGGCCCGGTCGGTCAGCGGCATCCCGGCCAGCTCGGGAGCAGCCGAGGTCGCGGCCGCGCACAGCCGATCCACCTCGGCCGCCGACGTGTGCAGCACCGGCGATCCGACCGGATCGCCGGTGTAGGGGTTCATGCCCTGGTCGGCGTTGGCAGTCATGCTGCGAAAGCTACTGCAATGCGACGCGGGCGCTGGCCAGGTCGTCGCTGGCGATCACCAGTCGAATCCCGCCGAACGTGGTGTAGGCCAGGTCGATGTTGACCCGCGCCTCGGCCAACCGGCGGGTCACCTCACCGAGCGTTCCCGGCCGGTCGTCGATGTCGATGACCAGGACCTCGCGCTCGTCCGCGATGCCCATCCCGGCCTTCTCGAGCCCAGCCCGGCACCGATCCACGTCGACATCGTCGATTAGCACGTGGACGACGCCCTTGCCCTCGCCGGTGAACGCGGCCAGGCCGTGGATGTTGACTCCGGCCTCGCCGGTCGCCTGCCCCAACCGGGCCAACTCGCCGGCTCGGTCCTCGAGAATCACGGTCAGATCTCTGGGCATCGCACCTGCGATCTTCGCACTGTGGTGTCGGTGTGGCAATGCAGGGCAATACCAGGGTGGCGCCAGGCATGTCATGGTGGAGACGTGCTGCGAGTGGCCATCGTGGGATCCGGGCCCGCCGGGGTGTATGCGGCGGGCGCTTTGAGCCAGCACGGCGACACCACCATCGATGTGTTCGACCGGTTGCCGTGCCCGTACGGGCTGGTGCGCTACGGGGTCGCGCCCGACCATCCGAAGATCAAATCGATCAGCCTGACCCTGCGAAAGCTGCTCGAGGATCCGGCGGTGCGATTCCTCGGCAACGTCGAGATAGGGGAGCAGCTCACCCTCGACGACCTTCGCCGCCACTACGACGCGGTCATCTTCTCGCAGGGCTCGGCGGTCGACCGGCGGCTCGGCATCCCCGGCGAGGACCTGCCAGGCAGCTACTCCGCGACCGAGTTCGTCGCGTGGTACAGCGCCCATCCGGACGCGCCGATCGACAGCTTCGTCCTGGACGCCCGCAGCGTCGCGGTCATCGGGGTCGGCAACGTGGCCGTGGACGTCGCTCGGATCCTCGCCAAGACCGCCGATGACCTGCGACCGACCGACCTTCCCGACCATGTGCTCGCGGTGCTCGAGCGCAGCCGGGTAGAGGACGTCTACGTCATCGGGCGGCGCGGCCCGGCGCAGGCCAAGTTCACCACGCTCGAGCTACGCGAGCTTGGCGAGGTCGAAAACATCGACGTCCTCGTCGATCCGGCGGACCTGGAGCTGGATGAAGTCAGCCGCAAGGTCGTCGAATCCGAGCCGATGATGCGGCGCAACCTCGAGGTCATGACCGAGTGGGCGCATCGCGTCCCGCGGGGCCGGCCGCGCCGGTTGCATCTGCGGTTCCTGCTCCGGCCGGTCGAGATCCTCGGGCCGGATCGGGTCACCGGCCTGGTGGTGGAGCGGACCAAGCTCGATCCGACCGGTCACGCGATCGGCACCGGGGAGCTCAGCACGATCGAGACCCAGCTGGTGTTCCGATCGGTCGGCTACCGCGGGGTGCCACTTCCCGACCTGCCGTTCGACGAGCGCAGCGGCATCGTGCCGAACGCCGGTGGCCGGGTGCTGCGCAACGGCGGCGCGATGCCCGGGGTGTACGTGGCCGGCTGGATCAAGCGTGGCCCGACCGGGGTGATCGGGACCAACAAGCGGGACGCGAACGAGACCGTGGCGGCGCTGCTGGCGGACCTGCCGGCGCTACCGGCTGCCCCGGTCCGCGACCCGGACGCGGTTATCAACGTGCTTGCCGAGCGTGGCGTCCGGGTCGTGACCTGGACCGGGTGGAGGGCGATCGAGCAGGTCGAGGCGGCCCTGGGCCAGGCCCAGGGCCGCGACCGGATCAAGATCGCCGACCGGGAGGAGCTGCTCAGGGCCGCCGCCGACGGTCATGCAGGTGGGTGATCGGGCGTGGGTGCGAACACAATCCGCCACCCAATGCGTCTCGCCGCGCCCGATATTTCGGGTAAGTCGGGCGGAAAGAAGTCGTTAGTATGCGGATTGCGTTCGCTCAGCTGTCCAGCCGGCGCTGGTAGCCCAGACCGGTGCCGACCACCCGGTAGCCGAGCAGCTCGTTGATCGCGATCATGTGGTCGTTGGACGCCGAGTTCCAGGTGCCGATGGTCCGCAGCTGCGGTTCGGCCGCCTGCAGCCAGCGCAGCATCCCGACCTTCAGGTAGCGGCCCAGCCGGTGCCCGCGGTGCGCCCGCAGCACGCTGGTGTCGTACTGCCGGCCGAACCACGGCCACTCACCCTCGACCCCGACCACGGTGTGACCGGCCAGCTCACCGGTGCTGCGCTCGCGCGCGATCACCCGGTAGACCCGGCGCTGCAGTGCCTCCTGGGCGGCCTCGAACGCGCGGAGCCGTTCCGGGCTGAACACCTCGTCCTCGATCTCCCAGTCGTCGGTCGGCGCGTCGTTGATCGCCTCGGACATCCGGAGGACATCGGCCATCAGGTGCTCCGGGATCGGCCCGGCCAGCCGGATCAGCTCGTAGCCGGCCGCCTGCTGCTCGGCCAGCTCGTACTCCTGGTCCAGCCGGTCCCAGTCCAGATCGAGCAGGTCCTGCCAGCGCTCGAGCTCGACTGAGACCCGCTTTAGGCCCATCGCCTCGAGGAAGGCCACCGACCACGGGCGGTCGAAGCAGTCGCTGGCGAGCAACGTGCGGCCGTCGGCACGAACCCGCTCCATGCCGACCTCGAACAGCTGCCGCCCGATGCCCTGCCGGCGGGCCAGCGGGTCGACCGTCACGCTGATGAAGCCGAGCTGCGGGTTGTCCCAGTGCCCGAGCCAAACCTCGAGAACGCCGACCACCCGGCCGTGCTTGTCCCTGGTGAGTGCGGTCTGCGGCGGGTCGCCGTCCCAGCCGTGCCGCAGCCAGGCCAGAAACGACGCCGTGCTCGGACTGAGCTGGTGCGGGCTGTCGACTGCGCGGGCAGCCTCTTGCACCGCGACCGCACCGGCGACGTCGCGGCTGTCCACATGCTCGGAATCGAGCCAGTTCAGTTCCACGGAATCTAGGAAACGCCTCGTCGAGGCTGATCGCTACCGAATTGACCGCCGGCAGCCGCGGTCAGGCAGGTGGGGGCTCGGCTCAGCCGAGCTGCACGGTCACGTCGGTCGGCTGCCGCAGCGCGGTGCTCACCGTGCAGTGCCGCTCGTGCACCCGCTCGGCGACGTCGCGGAATACGGTCGCGGCCTGCGGATCCTCTGGCGGGAGCTGGATGTCGTAGGTCAGCGTGACATCACCGATCTCGTTCGGCTTGACCTTGCGCGCCTCGATCGTGGCGGCCAGCCTGACCAGGCGGTGTCCGCGCTGCGTGGTCAACGGATCGACGGTGACCAGGTTGCACCCACCGAGCGCGGCAAGCATCAGCTCCACCGGACTGAACTCGCCGATCCCGTCGCCGAACGCCACCTCGGCACCACCGCCGTTGCGCGCCACGTATCCGTCCTCGGTCCGCTCTACCGTCACGTGGTATCCCATACGAGGATCTTGGCGCACCGGCCGCGGCTAGCCGCCACCGGCTCCATCGTTCGGCCGAACCTGGATCACCACCTTGCCGCGGATGTGCTGGTCGCGCTGGGTGACGACGGCCGTGGCGGTCTGGGCGAGCGGGAACGCCGGGCCGACCATCGGGCGCAGCTCACCGCGGTCGATGAGCCGGGCCAGCTCGCCGAGCTGAGCCCGGTTCGGCGCGACCACGAAGTAGGTGCCGCGCACCCCGTGCCGGTCGGCGTCCGATGGTGCGGGCGCATCGGCGATCCCGACCAGGACTCCGCCGGGCCGCAACACCTGCCACGACCGCGCGAGCGTGCTGCCGCCGACCGTGTCCACCACCACGTCGACGTCGCGGACCTGGTCTTCGAACCGGGTCGTGTAGTCGATCGCGGCGTCCGCGTCGAGCGCCCGGACGAACCCGGCATCGGCCGCGGACGCGGTCGCGGTCACCCGGGCGCCGAGCCGAGCGGCGAGCTGCACCGCGTAGCTGCCGACTCCGCCGGCACCGCCGTGCACCAGGACGTGCTGTCCTTTGGTGAGCTGCGCGTGCTCGACCAACGCCTGCCACGCGGTCAGCCCGCCGAGCGGCACGGTCGCGGCGGCGGCATGGTCGATCGAGCCCGGTTTGGCGGCCAGGTCGGCGGCCGGCACCGCGACGAACTCGGCCGCCGCGCCGGGCAGGTCGAAGCCGACCAGGCCGAACACCTCGTCGCCGACCTGCAGGTCGGTGACCCGGGCACCGACCTCCGCCACCACCCCGGACACGTCGTGCGCCGGAATCACCGGCCACTGCTCGCTCCAGCTCAGCTCGCCCGCAGTGACCGCGGTGGCATGCACCGCGACCAGCACCTCGTCCGGTCCCGGCGTCGGCCGGGGGATCTGTTCGTAGCTGAGGCCGGTGGGGTCGGCGTGGTGGGCCCGGACTGCGTGCATGGTCTTGACCTGGCTCATGACGGGCCCACTCCAGTCGGTTCGGGGCAGGTGATGGCGGTAGTAGCCGTGCTGGCTTGGGTGGGCAGCCGGACCGTGCACCGCCGGCCGATCGCCCGGCGCCGCCGGTAGTCCCAGCCGAGCGCGCCGGCGACCACGATCAGCGTCCACAACACATACCAGCCGGTCAGCACGAGCAGCGCGACCACCGCGAGAAACCCCACCACGGCGGCCCGGTGCGACCAGGTCCGGCGCGGCAGCAGCCGGATCGCGGCCGCGGTCCCCAGCACGTAGACCAGCACGAACGAACCGGTGGTGAGCAGCACCGCCGGCCGGACTCCGACCCCGGCCACGGCAACCGCGGCGAGCGCGAGGCTGGCCAGACCGCAGACCACGGCCAGGCTGGTACGCGGCACGCCGCCGGTCTGCGAGCCGCGGGCGAACCAGGCCGGCAGCGCACCGTCCCGGCCCAGCGCCGCACCGAGCTTCGCGGCCCCGGCGAAGTAGGCGTTCATCGCACCGAGCGTCATCAGCAGCGCGGCAATCGCGGTCAGGACCCGGACCTCGCCGCCGATCCCGATGGCCAGCAGCTCGGCCAGCGGTGCCTCGGTCGAGCCGGTGGCCGGACCGAGCACGAGCAGGCTGGCCGCGGCCACGCCGAAGTACAGCAGGCCGACCAGCACCAGCGCGATCGCGGTGGCCCGTGGCAGGTCTCGCTCCGGCCGGCGGTAGTCCCCGGCCAGCGAGGTGACCGCCTCCCAGCCGGCGAAGCCCCAGACCAGAAGCGCGGCGGCCGGACCGATCGCGAACCAGCCGTGCGGGGCGAACGGGGTGAGGTTGTCCAGCCGGGCGTGCGGCAGCGCGGCGAGGGTGGCGGTCAGCAGCAGCACGACCAGCAGCCCGGCGAGGCCGAGCTGGAGCCGGCCGGAGACCCGCAGCCCACCCGCGTTCGCCGCGGTCACGATCGCGATCAGTGCGGCCGCGGTCAGCAGCGTGGTGGTCATGCCGCCGCCGAACGCGGCCGCCACGTAGCCGCCGCCGAACATGGCCGCGGCCGGCGCACCCACCGGCACCGCGAAGAAGAAGCACCAGCCCACGACGGTGGCGGCGCGCGCGCCGAACGCGGTCCGCACGTAGGTGGCGACCCCACCGGAGTCCGGGTAGCGGACGCCGAGCGCGGCGAAGGTAGCGGCCAGCGGGATCGAGAGCGCGATCAGCAGCAGCCAGGCCAGCAGCGACGCCGGACCCGCGGTCTGCGCGGCCAGGGCAGGCAGCGCGATCACGCCGGTGCCGAGCACCGCACCGGTGGTCAGGGCCGCTCCCTGCGGCAGGGTCAGCTTGTGCATGTGATCATTGTCGAACCTGTATTGGCTAGATAGAAGCGCCAATTCTGCGCCAGTTCGATTGGGCCAATGTAGGGTCTGGGACGTGGATGTCCACGTCAGCCTGATCGGCCGGGGTGAGCTCACCGCACAGATCTACCGGCAGCTGCAGGACGCGGTCCTGGACGGCCGGTTGCGGCCGGGCCAGCGGCTGCCGCCGAGCCGGGAGCTGGCCCGGCAGCTCGAGGTGTCCCGCAACACCGTGGCCGCCGCCTACGACCGGCTCACCGCCGAGGGCTTCCTGGTCGGGCAGGTCGGCGCCGGCACGTTCGTGGCCGCCGCGCCGCTGACCAAGTCCCGATCCCGGAAGGCGCCGGGCGGCCGGGGCATCCGGCCGCGCCCACTGTGGGAGACGTTGCCGGTCATGCCACCGATCCGCCCGCTGATCCCGGCCTACAACTTCCGGGTCGGGATCCCGGACGGGCGGTTGTTCCCGCTGCAGGCCTGGCGCCGGCTGATCTCCCGTGAGCTGCGCCCGGCCACGTTGAGCTCGACCGAGTATCGCGAGCCGGCCGGGCGCGCCGACCTGCGGGCGGCGATCGCGCGGCACATCGGAGTGGCCAGGTCGGTGCGGGCCGGGCCGGAGGACGTGCTGGTCACCAATGGTGCGCAGCAAGCGATGGACCTGATCGGCCGGGTGCTGATCGAGCCCGGCAGCCAGGTCGCGGTCGAGGAGCCCGGCTATCCGCCGGTGCGCCGGCTGCTCCAGTCGCTGGGTGCCCGGGTGATCGGCGTGCCGGTGGACGCACACGGGCTGGACGTGGCCGCGATCCCGCGCGGCGTACGGCTGGTCTACGTCACCCCGTCGCATCAGTTTCCGCTCGGCACCGCGATGTCGCTGGCCCGGCGGGCCGCGCTGCTGGCGTGGGCCGAGCGGCGCCGCGCGGTCGTGATCGAAGACGACTACGACAGCGAGTTCCGGTTCTCCGCGCGCCCGCTCGAGCCGCTGCAGAGCCTGGATCGCAGCGGACGGGTGGTGTACGTCGGCTCGTTCGCCAAGACGCTGCTGCCCACGCTGCGGCTCGGCTTCCTGGTCGCGCCTGCCTCGCTCCAGCCGGCTCTGCTGTCGGCCAAACAGCTGACCGACTGGCACGGCGAGCTGTCCACCCAGGGTGCGCTGGCCAGGTTCATCGACGAGGGGCTGCTGGTGCGTCACATTCGCAAGGCCAACCGCGAATACGCCCAGCGGCACGAGCGGATCGTCGACACCCTGGACCGCGACTTCGCTGGTTGGCTGCAGGTCGTGCCCTCGACGGCCGGCCTGCACGTGTGCGCCCGGTTGCGTCCCGGCGTGCCGCTGCGGCTCGGCCAGGTGCTGGCGCGGGCCGAGGCCGACGGGGTGGTGGTCAACAGCCTGGCCAGGTATTGCGCCGAGCGGCCCGGCCAGTCCGGGCTGTTGCTCGGCTATGGCGCGATCCGGGTCACCGACATCGACGAAGGGTTGCGCCGGCTGGCCAGTGCGTTCGAACAGGTCGGCCCGCTGGCCGGGCGGTAGCATGCGGATATGCCGCAACCGGAGCTGGTCGTGCTGCTGGCGCAGGACGGTAGCCCGATCGGGACCGCGGACAAGGCCACCGTGCACGCCGGCCGGACCCCGCTGCACCTGGCGTTCTCCTGCTACGCGTTCAACCCGGCCGACCAGCTACTGGTCACCCGGCGGGCGCTGGGCAAGCGGACCTTCCCCGGGGTCTGGACCAACACCTGCTGCGGGCATCCGCGGCCGGACGAGCCGGTGGCCGACGCAGTCCGCCGCCGGCTGTCCTACGAGCTCAGACTGGTCCCGCACGCGTTGACTCTCGCGCTCCCCGATTTCCGGTATCGGGCCAGCATGGCCGGGATCGAGGAGAACGAGGTGTGCCCGGTCTACCTGTGCCGGGTCGCGGCCGAGCCGGCCCCGCAGCCACGGCCGGGCGAGGTGGCCGAGGTGTTCTGGCAGAGCTGGCCGGACTACTTGGCCGAGGCCGACCGTCCCGACGCGGCGCACTCGCCGTGGACCAGGGCGCAGGTCCGCGAGCTGGCCCGACACGGCGCGGTGGAGCGATTTCTCGCGGACAGCCGGTAACGTGACGGCAACCGGGTGAATTCGACCGAAGGGCAGCGCTGCGATGCAGTCACCCAAGCGCGTCATTCGCTATGGCCTAGGCGTGTGGCTCGGCTTGGTCGCCATCTCGCTGATCCTGCTGCCGGCCGAAGGTAAGAACGAGGCGCTGTACGAATCCATCAAGCTGAGCGTGCTGGTCGCGGTGACACTCGGCTTCGCGATCCGCTATCTCGGTCAGCACCCCGATTCCGGATTACGAGAGGGTGTGCTGGTCGGATTCACCTGGGCGGCCGTCTCGATTGCCCTGGACCTGGCCCTGTTCGTGGCCGGCGCATTCAACATCGGACTGGCCGAGTATTTCTCCGACGTCGCGTCGTCATATGCGGTGATGCCGATCGTTGCCGCTGCGCTGTTGGGATATCTGCGCCGGCGCTAACCGGCGGACAGTCGACAACCCACCGTCGTGGCAACGTCACGGTGCGGGATGGTCAGCCTGACTGACTACATCTAGCATGGCAGCGCTGACGCGCAGTAATTCGTGATGGCGCCTGGAGGCTTTGTGCGCACGGGTATGTGGCTGGTCGGTGCTCGTGGATCTGTCGCGGTGACCAGCCTGGTCGGCGCGCTCGCGGTGCGAGACGGGCTGGCCGAGCCGACCGGATGCGTGACCGAGTTACCCGCGCTGCGCAGCCCAGCCGTGCCCACGTTCGCCGACCTGGTGTTCGGCGGCCACGACATCTCCGTGCTGCGGCTGGTGAAGAAGGCGGAGGCACTGGCCGCCGGCGGCGTGCTCCCGTTGCCCCTGGTCGAGCTGGTTGCCGGCGAGCTGGCCGAGATGGAGACCCAGGTGCTGACGGTCCCGACCGGTCCCACCCAGCATGACGTGGCCGACCGGGTCGCCGCCGACCTGACTGCGTTCCGGGACGCACACCGGCTCGACGAGCTGGTCGTGGTCAACGTCTCGTCCACCGAAGCGCTCGCCACCCCGCACCCGGCGCACGCCGACCTGACCGCCCTGCGGGCGGCTCTGCAACGCCCGGACCCGGTGCTGCCGAACAGCTCGCTGTTCGCGTATGCCGCGTTCACCGCAGGGTGCGGCTATGTCGAGTTCACCCCGTCCACCGGTCCGCGCCTGCCCGCGCTGGCCGAGCTGGCCGAGCAGGCCGGTGCGGTGTACGCCGGTTGTGACGGCAAGACCGGCCAGACCTTGCTGAAGTCGGTGCTGGCGCCGATGTTCGCGATGCGGCACCTGCAGGTGCAGTCCTGGTCCGGGATCAACCTGCTCGGCGGCGGCGACGGCGCCAACCTGGTGGAACCGGGGGCCAATGCGGCCAAGGTGGCCAGCAAGCAGCGGGTGCTCGCGGAGATCCTGGGCTACCAGCCGGAGGGGCACAACCGGATCGACTACGTGGCCGACATCGGTGACCTGAAGACCGCGTGGGATCTGGTCACCTTCTCCGGCTTCCTCGGCACCCGGATGCGGATGGAGTTCAGCTGGCACGGCTGCGACTCGGCGCTGGCCGCGCCGCTGGTGCTCGACCTGGTCCGGCTGACCGCCGCGGCCCATGCGGCTGGCGGCCGCGGCCCGGTGCCCGAGCTCGGGTTCTTCTTCAAGGACCCGCTCGGCTCCGGCTCGCACGCCCTGGCCGACCAGTGGGAGCAGCTACGCCGGCTGGTCGCGGGTTGGGGTGACGCCGATGCCGGCGTTGCGTGACATCGTCGAGCTGGTCCGCGCCCCGGCCGCGTTGTCGGTGCCGGGTGACGCGGTGGCCGGTGCCACCGCGGCCGAGGTGCTCGATCGGCGCACCGCCGAGCTCGCCGCCGCGTCGGTCTGCCTGTACTGGGCCGGGATGGCGGCCAACGACTGGGCCGACCACGAGCTTGACTGGTTCGAGCGCCCGGAGCGGCCGATCCCGTCCGGGCGGATCACCCCGAGCACCGCGCTCGCTGTGGCCGGCGGGTTGACCGCGGCCGGAATGGCGCTGGCGGTAGCGGCCGGCGGCCGCAAGACGCTGCCGGTGGCGGCCGGGCTGGTCACTGCGATCTGGGGCTACGACGCGAAACTGAAGAACACCGCGGCCGGACCGGCCGGGATGGCCCTGTGCCGCGGGCTCGACGTGCTGCTCGGTGCCAGCACCGGCCGGCTCGGTCGGGCGGCGCGCCCCGCGCTCGTGGTGGCCGCGCACACCTACGCGGTGACCGCGCTGTCCCGCCGCGAGGTGTCCGGCGCCGACCGCAGCCTGCCGGTGGCCACGCTGTCCGCGACCGCGGCGGTTGCCACCGTGGCCGGGGTCCCGGTGCGGCCCAGGTCGTTCGGCGTCCCCGCGCTGCTGGCCGGGTGGTATGCCCGCCGGTTCGGCACCGCACAGCGGGTGGTCTGGCTCGACCCGGCGGCCGGCAACGTGCGGGCAGCGGTCGGTTCCGGGATCACCTCGCTGCCGGCGTTGCAGGGCGCGCTGACCGCCTCGCACGGCGCGCCGGTCGCCGGCGTGCTGGTTGCCGGGGCCGCACCGTTGGGCCGCCGGCTGGTCAAGGCCGTGTCGCCGACATGACGCTGCGGTTCGGTTACGGCACGAACGGGTTCGCCAACCACCGGCTGACCGATGCGCTCGCGGTGATCGCGGACCTCGGCTACACCGGGGTGGCGCTCACCCTCGACCACGCGCACCTTGACCCGTTCCGGCCCGGGTTGAGCCGCCGGGTGGACGCGGTGGCCGGCCAGCTGGGCCGGCTTGGGCTCGCGGTGGTGGTCGAGACCGGTGCTCGCTACCTGCTCGACCCGCGCCGCAAGCACGCGCCCACGTTGCTCGACGACGACCGAGACCGCCGGATCGACTTCCTGAGCCGGGCTGTCGAGATCGGCACGGACCTCGGCGCCGAGGCGGTGTCTTGCTGGGCCGGCATCCGGCCGCCGCACGTATCGCCGAACCTGGCCTGGGACCGGCTGGTGGCCGGCTGTGCCAAGGTGGCCGAGCGCGCGACCGCGGCCGGCGTCCCGATCGGGTTCGAGCCCGAGCCGGGCATGCTCGTCGAGACCGTGGCGGACTGGCAGCGGCTGCGCGCCCGGCTCGGCGCGCCGGCCGCATTCGGGCTCACGCTCGACATCGGGCATTGCCGCGCGGTGGAGCCGGACCCGGTGCCGGAGTGCGTTCGGGCGGCCGGACCGGATCTGGTCAATGTCCAGATCGACGACATGCGCCGCGGCGTGCACGAGCACCTGGAGTTCGGCACTGGCGAGATCGACTTCCCGCCGGTACTGGCCGCACTGCACGAGGTGGGCTACCGGGGCCTGGTCGCGGTCGAGCTGCCCCGGCACTCGCACGCCGCACCGGACATCGCGGCGAGCTCGTTGCGGTTCCTGCGCGCCGCCGAGGCCCGGGCGGCCCAGGAGGTGACGGTATGACCGCGACTACCAGGCAAGCGCTGCGGGCCGAGCTGGCCGGCAACGAGTGGCTGGACGCGGCGCTCGACCGGGTCGCGGCCGAGCCGGCCTCGATCGCGGTGCTGGTGCCGGCGGCGGGACGGCACTGCGGGCGGGACGAGCTGGCCGGGCTGCCCGGCTGGCGCGCCGACGATGCTGCCCGGCTCCTGCTGCTGGCCGCGCTGCCGCGGCGCGGGAGCGAGCTGGCCACCGAGGTCACCGAGATCTACCGGTACGGCGATGCCGACGAGAAGCGTGCGGTGCTGCTCGCGCTGCCCTACCTGGATGTGGGCATCGACTGCGTGGAGCTGCTGCGCGACGCGCTGCGGACTAACGACACCAGGCTGGTGGCGGCTGCGCTCGGCCGCTACGCCGAGCACCTGGACGACCCGGCGTGGCGGCACGGCGTGCTCAAGTGCGTGTTCATGGGCGTGCCGCTGAACTCGGTGCACCGGCTGGCCGGACGCGCCGACGCCGAGCTGGCCAGGATGCTCGGCGACCTGGCCACCGAACGGTACGCCGCCGGCCGGACCATGCCGGACGACGCCACCGCCCTGCTCCGCCGGCTGCGCCAGGACGCCGGCTGACCCCGACGAGAGGTCTCCATGCGCATCTTCGACCCACACATCCACATGACCTCGCGCACCACCGACGACTACGAGCGGATGGCCGGCGCGGGCGTGCAGGCCCTGGTCGAGCCGGCGTTCTGGCTGGGTCAGCCGCGGACCAACCCCGGCTCGTTCGTCGACTACTTCGACGGTCTGGTCGGCTGGGAGCCGTTCCGCGCTGCCCAGTTCGGCATCCGGCATCACTGCGCGATCGCACTGAACCCGAAGGAAGCCAACGATCCCCGTTGCCGCGAGGTGCTCGACGTGCTGCCCAGGTATCTGGCCAAGGACGGCGTGGTCGCGGTCGGCGAGATCGGCTACGACTCGATGACCCCGGACGAGGACGCCGTGTTCGCCACCCAGCTCGGGCTCGCGATCGAGCACGAGCTGCCGGCGCTGGTGCACACCCCGCACCGGGACAAGGCCAAGGGGACCGAGCGCAGCCTGGCGGTGGTGGCCGAGGCCGGGATCGACCCCGGCCGGGTCGTGCTCGACCATCTCAACGAGATCACCGTGCCGATGGTGGTGGAGTCCGGCTGTTGGATGGGTTTCTCGATCTACCCGGACACCAAGATGTCGCCGCCCCGGATGGTCGCCATCCTGCAGGAGTACGGATTGGACCGGATGGTGGTCAACTCCGCCGCGGACTGGGGCCGGTCGGATCCACTGCTGACCGCGCACACCGGTCAGGCGATGCTCGCCGCCGGGTTCGGCGAGGACGACGTGGACCGGGTGCTGTGGCGCAACCCGATCGAGTTCTACGGCCAGTCCATGCGGCTCGACCTGGACCCGCGGGCCGGCACCGAGGCGACGTTCGCCGGCAACTCGATCCTGCGCGGCGGTTCGTGATGCGGCTGCGCAGTCCGGGCGGCACCACGATCCATCTGGCGTACTGCACCAACGTGCACCCGGCCGAGGAGCTACCGGGGATCCTCGAGCAGCTCGACCGGTTCGCGGTGCCGGTCAGGGACCGCCTGGCCGCGGATGTGCTGGGGCTCGGGCTGTGGCTCGCCGCCCCGGTCGCGGCGGAGCTGGCCGCCGATCCGGCCGCCCGCCGGCGGTTGCGCGACGAGCTCGGCCAGCGCCGGCTGGAGGTGGTCACGTTCAACGGCTTCCCGTACCAGGCCTTCCACGCGCCGGTGGTCAAGCACGCCGTCTATCACCCGGACTGGGCCGCCGCGGACCGGCTGCGCTACACCCTCGACCTGGCCACGGTGTTGGCCGACCTACTGCCCGACGACGCCGCCCGCGGCTCGATATCGACCGTGCCGTTCGGCTGGCGGGAGGCGTGGACCGCGGAGCACAGCGAGGTCGCCGACCGCCAGCTGGACGAGCTGGGCCGCGGCTTGGCCCGGCTTCGGGACCGGACCGGGCGGCAGATCAGGGTCGCGATCGAGCCGGAATCCGGCTGCCTGGTGGAGACCACCGAGCAGGCGATCCGGTGGTTGTCCGCGGTCGACCCTGAGCACGTCGGGCTCTGTATGGATCTGGCCCACCTGGCCTGTGCCTGGGAGGAGCCGGCCGATGCGGTAGCCAGACTGCGGGCGGCCGGGATCCCGATCGTGAAGGCGCAGGTGTCGGCGGCGCTGGAGGTCGCCGACCCGCGCGGCGCGGCCGAGGTGCTGGCCGGATACATCGAGCCGCGGTTCCTGCACCAGACCCGCAGCGCTACCGGCGCGGCCTTCGACGACCTGCCGGATGCGCTGGCCGCCGGCCCCGACGGTCCGTGGCGGATCCACTTCCACGTCCCGCTGCACGCCGCACCGGCTGCCCCGCTGCAGTCGACCACCGGGGTATTGCGGGCCGGCCTGGCCGCGCTGCTGGCCGGCACCGAGCCATGCGAGCACCTCGAGGTGGAGACCTACACCTGGACCGTGCTGCCGGCCGACCGCCGGCCGGTGGACGACGCCGGACTGGCCGACGGGATCGCCGGCGAGCTCGAGTTCACCGCGGCCGAGCTGGTTGCGCTTGGTCTGACCCCGATCACCACCACTGGAGCGATCCGATGACCCGTCCTACCCCGCTGGTGGTGCTCGACGTGGTCGGCCTCACCCCGCGGCTGCTCGCGAACATGCCCGCACTGCGCTCGGTGGCCGAGCGTGGGTTCACCGCCCGGCTGGACCCGGTGCTGCCGGCGGTGACCTGCAGCGTGCAGGCCAGCCTGCTCACCGGCAGCGCGCCGCGCGAGCACGGCATCGTCGGCAACGGCTGGTACTTCCGCGATCTCGGCGAGGTGCTGCTCTGGCGGCAGCACAACGCGCTGGTCGGCGGCGAGAAGGTCTGGCAGGCCGCGCGGAAGGTCGATCCCAGCTACACGGTGGCGAACATCTGCTGGTGGTATGCGATGGGCGCGGACGTCGACTGGACGGTCACCCCGCGGCCGATCTACCGGGCGGACGGCCGCAAGGACCCGGACTGCTACACCTATCCGGCCGAGCTGCACGACGAGCTGGAAGCCGAGCTCGGCGTGTTCCCGCTGTTCAGCTACTGGGGTCCGGGTGCCGGGCTGCGCTCGTCCGGATGGATCAGCCACGCCGCGCGGCATGTGCTGGCCAGCCGCGATCCCGACCTGACCCTGGTGTATCTCCCCCATCTGGACTACGACCTGCAGCGACACGGGCCGCACACTTGGCGGGCGAACCGGGCGGCCCGCCAGCTGGACACCGTGCTCGCGCCGCTGCTGAAGGCCGCGCTGGACCGGGGGGCGACCGTGGTGGCGCTGTCTGAGTACGCCATCACACCGGTCGACCGGCCGGTGCACGTCAACCGGCTGTTACGCACCGCCGGGCTGCTCAACGCGCACACCCAGGACGGGATGGAGTATCTGGATCCGTGGACCTCGCGTGCGTTCGCGGTGGCCGACCACCAGGTCGCGCACGTCTACGTCCGCGACCCGGCCGACCTGGCGACCGTGGCCAAGCTCTGCGCGGAGCTGCCCGGGGTGGCCGAGGTGCTGGACGCGGACGGTAAGGCCACCCATGGCCTGGACCATCCCCGCTCGGGCGAGCTGGTTCTGCTGGCCGAGCCGAACGCCTGGTTCACCTACTACTACTGGCTCGACGACGCCGCGGCGCCCGACTTCGCCACCCACGTCGAGATCCACCGCAAGCCCGGCTACGACCCGGCGGAGCTGTTCTTCGATCCGGCCGGACCGACCGCGGCGAAGGCCAGGGCGGCCCTCGCCCTGGCCCGCAAGAAGGCCGGACTGCGCTACCGGATGAACGTGGTGGG
>JAKEEW010000484.1 GCA_022616375.1 Sporichthyaceae bacterium | reverse complement strand
CTAGAGCTGCGGCTCCTCAGCTCGCCGCCGGCTCCCCCGCCGCCCCTCAAGATCGCTGTTTTCATGATCCCTTGGAGCAGCGACCTGCGGGTTTGCTATCAAGAGATCATGAAAACAGCGATCTTGAGGATCTCGGCGGCGGAGGGAACCGCGGGATGGCCGCTCGGCCTACGGGCGTAGGTGGGCGACGTTGGTCCAGCTCGGATCGGTCGTGACCGCCACCTGAGCCCGGCCGTCCGGCCAGGTCTGGGCGAGCCTGCCGACTGCCTCCGCCACCGGCGCCGCCCGGTCCGCGTAGGCGTGCATGATCCGCCGGCCGTTGGCCGACTCGTGGCCGACCAGGACCGCGGACTCGCCGAGGATGCCGAGCAGCTCCTCCTCGAACCCGCGCAGCGCGTCGAGCGCGGACTCGGCCGGCAGCCGCTGCTCGGTCCGGTCCCGGTACGGCAGCACGACGGCCAGGTGCTGGTCGCAGAGCGGATAGTCGACCCGGCGCATCGGGAACCGGACGGTCGCGACCACCGCAAGCCCGGTCGGCGTCGAGCCGGAGAGCAGCGCCCAGCGCGGCTCCGCGTACATCGCAGCCAGCTGCTCCACCACCATCGGCAACGACTTCGCCGGGATGCCGTCCAGCGGCGGCTCGGTGCTGGTGCTGATCGTGCCGACCCACCGCTCGACGTCGTCCTCGCCGAGCAGCCAGTCCAGCGTGAGCATGGCGATCTGGGTGCGGGGCTGCTCGTCGGCCAGGTCGCCGAAGACCGGGTGGTAGATGACGACATCGACCAGTGCGCGCTGTTGATCGACCCGGGCCGCGATCTCGGTGTCGGTGAGCGCGACCTGCCGGCCGCCGTCGATAGACAACGTGCTGTCTAGCACGCCCGGGTCGCCGGGTTGGGCGGGAAGGTAGCGCCAGTCCGGATCGGCCGGAGCGGACTGGGCCCAGCGCTGCGCCACCGCACGCAACCCGGCGACCCCGCGCGCGGTCACCACGAGCTGAAAGCCTGAGCCGGCCGGGTTGGGGCCGAGCTCCCAGCCCAGGCTCTTGTCGATCGCCTCGACCCGGCTTCCGATCTCGGCGACCAAGTCCTCGCCGAGTCCGGCCGCGACCAGCTCCGGAGTGATTCGTTCCAGCGCGCTCGGCCACCAGGCCCAGAACGCGGCGATCGCGGCGCGCTGGTTGTCGAAGTCTCGTTGGTCGGCGCGGGTCATCCCCGACTTGTCAGCCTTCCGGCCCGGCAATCTCATGCAGCAGATCGTGCCAGTTGCCGCCGGGATCCGCAGGTCCGGTGGCGACCTGATCACAACACGGCCGGTGCCTGGCCCGGGTTACGCTCTGAGGGCGATGTCCGGAGCTCCGCCACCCTTTTCGTCGCACCCGCCGGCCGGCCGGCTGCGGGTGCTCGCCGCCATGTCCGGCGGGGTGGACTCGGCGGTGGCGGCCGCCCGGGCGGTGGACGCCGGACACGACGTCACCGGTGTGCACCTGGCTTTGTCGACAAATCCACAGTCGTTCAGGTCGGGAGCGCGGGGCTGCTGCACGCTCGAGGACGCCAGGGATGCCAGGCGGGCCGCCGACGTGCTCGGCATCCCGTTCTACGTCTGGGATCTGGCCGAGCGATTCCGCCAGGACGTGGTGGAGGATTTCGTCGCCGAGTACGCGGCCGGCCGCACCCCGAACCCATGCCTGGGCTGCAACGAGAAGATCAAGTTCTCCGCGGTGCTGGACAAGGCGGTCGCGCTCGGCTTCGACGCGGTCTGCACCGGCCACTACGCCCGATTGGTCGAGGCCGCCGGCGGCGGGGGGCGCGAGCTGCACCGCGCGGTCGACCCGGGTAAGGACCAGTCCTACGTGCTCGGTGTGCTCACCGCCGACCAGCTCGACCGGGCGATGTTCCCGCTCGGCGATACGCCGAAGCCGGCGGTGCGCGCCGAGGCCGCCGAGCGGGGCCTCGCGGTGGCGGCCAAGCCGGACAGCCACGACATCTGCTTCATCGCCGACGGCGACACCGCCGGGTTCCTGGCCGGGCAACTCGGCCCGGCACCGGGTTCGATCGTGGACGAGTCAGGCGCGGTGCTCGGCAGTCACGCCGGCACCTACGGATACACGATCGGTCAGCGCAAGCGGTTGGGCATCGCCACCCCGGCGCCGGATGGCAGGCCGCGCTACGTGCTCGGGATCTCGCCGGTGAACCGCACCGTGACGGTCGGACCGGCCGCCGCGCTTGCGGTGTCCGAACTGACCGGGATCCGGCCGCGGTGGTGCGGACCGGTGCCGATCGGGCCGGTCGAGTGCCTGGTGCAGGTGCGAGCGCACGGCGATCCGCTGCCCGCAGTGGCCGAGCAGGTCGACGGTGAGCTGCGGATCCGGCTACGAGTTGCGGCTCACGGGATCGCGCCCGGGCAGGCCGCCGTGCTCTACGCCGGGACCCGAGTGCTCGGCTCCGCAACGATCGACCGCACCGCATGACCCGGTCCCTACGTGATCAGGGACGCTGGTGTCCGTATTTGAGCCTGTCGCGCATTCCGGGTGCGGCGATTGGGGGCCGGGGCGGATCGGGTGGTGGGTGATCCCGGGGGTGCTAGGAGGTGGCCGGGTTCATGCCGGTGG
>JAKEEW010000483.1 GCA_022616375.1 Sporichthyaceae bacterium | reverse complement strand
GGTGACCGGCAGTTCTTCATGCGCCGGACCGCCGAGCAGGAGCATGCGATCTTGCTAACCGTGGACCCGGACGGCACCGAACGGGTGCTGATCGATCCGATGGAGATCGACGCGAGCGGGACCACCACGCTGGACGCCTGGCAGCCCTCGAAGGAGGGCCACCTGCTGGCCTACCAGCTGTCCGCCGGCGGCACCGAGGAGGCGGTGATCCGGGTCATGGATGTGGCCACCGGCGAGCTCGTGGACGGGCCGATCGACCGGGCCCGCTACTCCCCGATCGCCTGGCTGCCCGGTGGGAAGGCGTATTACTACGTCCGCCGGCTGGCGCCCGACCGGCTGCCCGACGGCGAGGAGCAGTATCACCGCCGGGTATGGCTGCACCGGCTGGGCGCCGATCCGGTCGAGGACGTGATGGTCTTCGGCGACGGCCTGGACATGACCAACTACTACGGCGTCTCGGTCAGCCGGGACGGGCGCTGGCTCATGGTCAGCGCGTCGGCCGGCACTGCGCCACGCAACGACGTCTGGATCGCCGACCTGTCCGCCTCGGCGCTGGAGTCGCCGGAGTTCCGGGTGCTGCAGGAGGACGTGGACGCGCAGACCTCGGTCGAGGCCGGCCGGGACGGGCGGCTCTACATCTCCACCGACCGGGACGCGCCGCGCGGCACGCTGCTGGTCACCACGCCGGACCGGCTGGACCACACCGACTGGCAGACCCTGATCCCGGAGGACGAGGTAGCCGTGCTGGACGGTTACGCGATCCTGGACGGCCCGGAGCTGGGTGAGGATCCGGTGCTGCTGTGCTCCTGGACCCGGCACGCGGTCAGCGAGGTGAGCGTGCACGAACTGCGCACCGGCACCCGGACCGGGCTGGTGCCGCTGCCCGGCCTCGGTTCGCTGTCCGGCCTGATCGAGCGCCCGGAGGGTGGGCACGAGGCCTGGTTCGGCTACACCGACCACGTCACGCCGTCCTCGGTCTACCGCTACGACGCCCGGACCGGCGAGACCTCGCTGTGGGCGACCGCGCCGGGCACGGTGCAGACGCCGCCGATCCAGGTGACCCAGGTGCCCTACCGGTCCAAGGACGGCACCGAGGTCCGGATGTTCGTGATGTCCGCCGAGGCCGAGCCGACCGCGCCCCGGCCCACCATCCTGTACGGCTACGGCGGCTTCGGCCTGCCGCTCACACCCGGCTACTCGGCCACCGTGCTGACCTGGCTGGAGGCCGGCGGGGTGTACGTGATCGCGGGTCTGCGCGGTGGCGGCGAGGAGGGCGAGGACTGGCACCGGGCCGGTATGGGCGGCTACAAGCAGAACGTGTTCGACGACTTCCACGCCGCGGCCGAGCGACTGATCGCGGCCGGCTGGACCACCCCCGAGCAGCTCGGCATCGCTGGCGGCTCCAACGGTGGGCTGCTGGTCGGTGCCGCCCTCACCCAGCGTCCCGACCTGTACGCGGCGGTGACCTGCTCGGCGCCGCTGCTCGACATGGTCCGGTACGAGAGGTGGGGACTGGGCGCCACCTGGGCGGAGGAGTTCGGCACCGCGTCCGACCCGGAGCAGCTGGGCTGGCTGCTCGACTACTCCCCCTACCACCACATCAGGCCGGAGCAGCGGTATCCGGCGACGCTGTTCACCGTGTTCGACTCCGACACCCGGGTCGATCCGCTGCATGCCAGGAAGATGTGCGCGGCGATGCAGTGGGCCGCGTCCGCCGACGGGCAGGGGCCGGATCAGCGGCCGATCCTGCTGCGCCGGGAGAAGGATGTCGGGCACGGTGCCCGGGCGGTCAGCCGGTCGGTCGAGGTGTCGGTGGACATGCTGGCCTTCCTCGCCCGCTGGACCGGCCTGCCGGTGTGAGCGCCGGGATGGGCGGCCTCGGGATGTCAGGCGAGGTGCCGGCCGCGGTTGACGCCGGGATGTCAGGCGGCGTGCCGGCCGCGGTTGGCGTCCGCAGCGCCATCGAGGCACCGACCAGTTTCGCCGAGTGGATGTTCGACCACTGGGACGCCGCGGTGGTCCGACCGCTGCAGATCCTGCTGATCTTCGGCGTGGCCTGGGTGCTGCGCCGGATCGTGCACCGGGCCATCGACCACGCGGTGACCCGGATGAACAGCGAGCGGCCGCGCCGGGTGTATGACCGGCCGGGCCGGGTGGCCACCGTGGATCCGGTCGCGGCCACTGCCGGGGAGCGGCGCCGGCAGCGGGCCGAGGCGGTCGGCTCGGTGCTGCGCAGCACCAGCTCGATGGTGATCTACGGGGTTGCCATCGTGATGGCGCTGTCCCTGCTCGGGCTGCCGCTGGCCTCGGTGATCGCATCGGCCGGGCTGGTCACCGCGGCACTGGCGTTCGGCGCGCAGAACCTGGTCAAGGACTTCCTGGCCGGGATCGCGATGCTGATGGAGGATCAGTACGGAGTCGGCGACGTGATCGACGCCGGGCCGGCCAGTGGGACCGTGGAGGAGGTCGGCCTGCGGGTCACCCGGCTGCGCGACTCCAACGGCGTGATCTGGTACATCCGCAACGGCGAGATCATCCGGGTCGGGAACAAGACCCAGGGCTGGGCGGTAGCGACGCTGGACATCCCGGTCGCCTACGGCGAGAACCTTGGCCGGGTCAACGCGACGATCGCCGCGACGCTGCAGGAGCTGGCCGAAGACCCGGACTGGCAGCCGAAGATCCTCGAACCGCCGGTGGTGCTGGGAATCGAGTCGCTGACCCCCGACCTGGTGACCATCCGAGTCAGCATCAGCACTCCGCCGCTGGCCCACGCCGAGGTAGCCAGGGAACTGCGAGCGCGGCTGAAGCGGGCGTTCGACGCGGCCGGCATCGGCGTCTCGCTGCCGGCCAACGGCACCAGCCCGAGCCCCGACTAGCCGGCGGTAGGAACGGCTAGGACCAGCGCGAACCGCTCGGCGCGATCGGTCCACCATCGGGTCGTCCGGAACTCGGCCCGCTCGAGCTCGGCCTGCACACCGGCGCGGTGGAACTTGGTCGAGATCGCAGTCCGCAGCGCCTCGCCGTCGGCGAAGTCGACGGCGAGGGCCAGGTGGCGCACGACCACCGACTGCGCACCCTCGGCGTGCAGCCAGGTCTCGATCCGCTCGAGCTGCGGGTTCCAGCGCACCTGGTAGCGGAACGCGTCCGGCCGGAAGTCCGCGCCGAGCTCGCGGTTGAGCACGTAGAGCACGTTGCGGTTGAACTCGGCGGTGATCCCGGCCGGATCGTCGTATGCGCTGACCAGCAAGGCCGGGTCCTTGATCAGATCTATCCCGAGCAGGAAGCCGTCGCCGATGGCGAGAGCCCGGCGCAGCTCGGCGAGCAGCCCGGCCCGCTCCACCGGGGTCAGGTTGCCGTAGGTGCTGCCGAAGAACGCCACCAGGCGCCGGCCACCGGCCGGCAGGCCACCAAGCCCGGCTGTGAAGTCCGCCAGGACGGCGTGCACGTGGAGCCGCGGGTAGTCCCGGATCAGCGCGGTGCCGGCATCGAGCAGCGCGCCCTCGCTCACGTCCACCGGGACGTAGCGGCCCAGCGTGCCGGCCGCATCGAGCGCGTCCAGCAGCGACCGGGTCTTCGCCGAGGAGCCGGAGCCGAGCTCGATCAGCGTGTCGGCCGCGGTGATCGCCGCGATCTCCGGCGCGGTCGCGGCCAGGATCTCCCGCTCGGCGCTGCTGAGGTAGTACCCGGGGAGCCGGGTGATCCGGTCGAACAGTGCGCTGCCGCGGGCGTCGTACAACCAGCGCGGTGGCAGCCACTTCGGCGTCGCGGTCAGCCCGCGGGCGACGTCCACCCGCAACGACGCGGCCAGGTATCCGGTCGGCAGCCGCCGATCGATGCTGAGCTGATGATCGAGACCGGGTCGCGGCATGAACACTCCGTCGAGGCCACGGTAGCCCGTGCGAGAATCCTGCCGTTGTGAGCCCACCTGATCAGATCACCTTCTTCGAGGCGGTCGGCGGGGAGCCGACCTTCCGGCGCCTGGTCCACCGCTTCTACGCCGAGGTCGCCACCGACCCGGTGCTGCGCCCGCTCTACCCCGGCGATGATCTCGGCCCGGCCGAGGAGCACCTCGCCCTGTTCTTGATCCAGTACTGGGGTGGGCCGCGCACCTACTCCGAGACCCGGGGGCACCCGCGGCTGCGGATGCGGCACGCCCCGTTCCGGGTCACCCCGCAGGCACGGGACCACTGGCTGGCCCACATGCGCACCGCGCTGGACGAGCTCGACCTACCCGAGCAGCACGCCACCACGCTGTGGGACTACCTCACCAGCGCAGCGTTCAGCCTCGTCAACACGTT
>JAKEEW010000482.1 GCA_022616375.1 Sporichthyaceae bacterium | reverse complement strand
GCTGTTCGAGCGGCTGTTCGACCTGCTGTTCCCCCGGCTGCGGCCGGTGCCGGTCGCACCCCCGCCAACTGCCCCGCGGCATCCGGACAGCGACGGCGACGGCACCGACCTGGCGGCGCTGCGCACCGAGCTCGCCGACGCGCTGCGCCGCGGCGACCAGGTCACCGTCGCCGCGCTGGTGGCGACCAGCGTGGACCGCTGGTCCGGGATCGGCGAACAGGATCGCGGCGAGCGCCACCACGTGCAGCGGGTGTTGCGCCGGCTCGGTCTGGACCACGTGCTGCGCCAGCTTGCCCGCCGCGACGGTGACCGCTCCGAGCTGGAGCGCCAGCTCGACTCCGCCGCGGCTGCAGCGGACATCGATGAGGTCAGGCTCCTGCTGGAACGGCTGGTCGCGGAACGACTGGCCGACCAGCGGGCCGGGGGCGACGACGGAGCAGACGACCCGGCCGACCAGCTCGACCTCGGCCCCGGCCGGGATCTGGCCGACCTGCCGATCCTGCGGGCCGGACCGGACGAGCTCGCCGAGCTGCGGGCCGCGGTGCGGCCACTGGCGCGCAAGCTGGCCACTCGGTTCGGTCAGCGTCGCCGGCGCGGCCGGGGCGGGCTTGATATGCGCCGCACCATCCGGCGCAGCATGAGCTCCGGCGGGGTGCCGCTGACCCCGGTGCTGCGCCGCCGCTACCCGTCCCGCCCCGACCTGGTGGTGCTGTGCGACGTCTCCGGCTCGGTGGCACAGTTCGCGCCGTTCACACTCGCCCTGCTGCATGCGTTGCACGGGGAGTTCCACCGGGTCAGGTCGTGGGTGTTCATCGACGGCATCGTGGAGATCTCCGATCTGCTTGATCGGGCGCCCGGCGTGCTCGATGCGCACCACCTGCTCGGCCGGCGCGGCCTGGTCAGCGGCGACGGGCGCAGCGACTACGCCCGCGCGCTGGCCGGCTTCCTGGCCCGCTGGCGGGACGTGATCAGCGCGAAGACCACGGTGATCCTGGTTGGCGACGCGCGCAGCCACGACCGGCAGCCGGCAGTCGCGGAGCTGGCCGAGCTGCACCGGCTGGCCCGGCGGTTGTACTGGCTCAACCCGGAGCCGCGGCCGGAATGGGACACCGGCGACTCGCTGATGAGCCTGTACGGCAGCTATGCGCACGGCGTGCACGAGGTCTCCACCCTGCGCCAACTCGCCGACTGCGTCGCCGCGATCGCCTAGCGGACTCGGGGGCGCTCCCCCAAGATCGCTGTTTTCGTGATCAGTTACGGAACAAACCCCAGGCCAAGGCTAAAGAAGATCATGGAAACGGCGACCTCGGAAAGGACGGGATCCTGGCGATGCGGGAGTCCTGGCGATGTCGGGCAGGTATGCGCGCCGGCCCGGCCCTAGCCGAACCCGAGGCGTTCGGCCGCGCGCTCCTGGTCGGCGACGTGCTTGAGCACCACGCCCAGCGTCGAACGCACGGTCTGGTCGTCGAACTCCGGTGCACCGAGCGCCAGCGCGGTCCTGGTCCAGTCGATAGTCTCCGCGATGGACGGCTTCTTGCGCAGGTCGAGCGAGCGCAACGCGCGGATCGCCTGCACCACGCGACCGGCCAGCTGCTCGCCGGCTTCCGGCACCCGGGACAGCACGATCGCGCGTTCCCGCTCCGCGTCCGGGTAGCCGATATGCAGGAACAGGCACCTTCGCTTGAGCGCCTCGGACAGCTCCCTGGTCGCGTTCGAGGTGAGCACCACGAACGGTTGGGCCAGCGCGGCGACGGTGCCGAGCTCGGGGATGGTGACCTGGAAGTCGGAGAGCACTTCGAGCAACAAAGCCTCGACCTCTACGTCAGCCTTATCCGTCTCGTCGATGAGCAGCACGGTCGGCCCGGTCCGCCGGATCGCCCGCAGCAGTGGCCGTTCCAGCAGGAACTCCTCGCTGAACACGTCGTCCTGCACGGCCGCCCAGCCGGCGTCGCCGGAGGAGGCCTGGATCCGTAACAGCTGCTTCTTGTAGTTCCACTCGTACAGCGCGCGGGTCTCGTCCAGGCCTTCGTAGCACTGCAGCCGGACCAGCTCGGCGTCGGCGGCCTGCGCGACCGCCTTGGCCAGCTCGGTCTTGCCCACCCCGGCCGGTCCTTCGACCAGCAGCGGCTTGCCGAGCTGGCCGGCCAGGAACACGGTCGTGGCAATCTCGGCGGTCGCGATGTAGCCGGTTGCCTCCAGCCGGACGCGCGCCTGCCCAACCGAGTCGAACCACGCCATCGCCGTCTCCGTTCGCCGATCGACGAAGCCGAGACTAACCAGCGGCGGCGTCGCATGCGCGGGCGCGCAACGCCCGAGCTACCCAGGCCCGGCACTCGAGCACCTGCCGAGCCAGCACCGGCGGCAGCTCCGGGTCGGCCAGGAACGCCTCGGTGCGGTCCAGGGTGGACTGCTCGATCCGCTGCCGCGGGTAGACCAGCTGGGTCACGTACAGCCCGGCGGTCGCCGAGGCCGTGCCGAAGAACTCCGCGATCGAGCCGAAGTACGCGTCCACGTATGGCTCGAGCACACTCGACTGCTCGGGCTGGATGAACCCGATCGCGGCCGCGGTCTGGATCGCGTTGGGTACCTCGACCCGGCCGAGGATCTGCGCCCACGCCCGCGCCTTGGCGTCCGGCAACGGCAGCGCGGCGCGCGCCGTGGTGGCCCTCTCCTCGCCCGCCGCGGTGGCATCCTTGGCCAACTCGGCCGTGATCTCGTCCGGGCCGATCCGACCGCTGGCGGCCAGCCGGGTGACGATCCGCCAGCGCAGGTCGTGGTCCACCGCAAGGCCGGGCACGGTCGTCGTGCCGTCCAGCAGACCACCGACGAACTCCAGTTCGGCCGGTTGCGAGGAGGACCAGACCAGACCACGAGCCCAGGCCAGCTGATGGTCGCTGCCCGGTTCGGCGCCGTCCAGCAGCTCCCGCATCCGGTCCTGCATCAGCCGCACCCCCACCGGGCGCCAGCTCGGGTCGGTGTACTCGTCCAGCGCCACCGCGACCCGGCGGCCGAGCAGCGCGTCGACCACCGAAATGTCGTGCTCCGCGCCCATTCCGCCGAGCACCATCGCGATGTACTCCCGGGCCGGCATCTGCCCGTCCCGGCACATGTCCCAGGCGGCGGCCCAGCACAGCGCCCTGGCGATCGACGAGTCGATCTCGGCGACCGCCTGCACCGCAGTGGTCAGCGACACCGGATCCAGCCGGATCTTCGCGTAGGTCAGGTCGTCGTCGTTGAGCAGCACCAGGTCACCGCGTGGCACCCCGACCAGCTCCGGCACCTCGGTGCGCGGACCTGACACGTCGATCTCGACCCGCTGCCGCCGGGTCAGCCCGGCACCCGGCACCCGGTCGTACACGCCGATCGCGATCCGGTGGGTGCGCAGTGTCGGCCAGTCCGGGTCGGCCTCCTGCAGCACCGCGAATCCGTCGATCACACCGTCCGCCGACACGCTCAGCTCCGGCCGCAGCGTGTTTACCCCCGCGGTGCCCAGCCACTCGGCCGCCCACGCGTGCATGTCCCGCCCCGACGACTCCTCGAGCGCGGTCAGCAGATCGGCGAGCGTGGTGTTCCCCCAGGCGTGCCGCTTGAAGTAGTGCCGTAGCCCGGCGAAGAACTCGGCCGTGCCTACAAAGGCGGCCAGCTGCTTGAGCACCGACGCGCCCTTGGCGTAGGAGATCCCGTCGAAGTTGGCCCAGACCCGGTCCAGGTCGGGCAGGTCGGCGACGATCGGGTGGGTCGAGGGCAGCTGGTCCTGTGCGTACCCGAGTGTCTTCCACCGGTTGACGAAGCTGGTCCACGACTCGGTCCAGCGGGTCGCCGCGGTCAGCGCCACGCTGGACGCGTAGGTCGCGAACGACTCGTTCAGCCACAGGTCGTCCCACCAGCGCATGGTCACCAAGTTGCCGAACCACATATGCGCCATCTCGTGCAGGATCACGTCGGCCCGGTCCTGCCTGGTGGTGTCGGTGACCTTGGACCGGAAGACGTAGTCCTCCCGGAACGTCACGCAGCCGGCGTTCTCCATCGCGCCCGCGTTGAACTGCGGCACGAACAGCTGGTCGTACTTCTCGAACGGGTAGGCCACGTCGAACGTCGAGGTGAAGAAGTCGAAGCCCTGCTTGGTGATCTCGAAGATCTCGTCGGCATCCAGGTACTGCGCCAGCGAGGCGCGGCAGTACACCCCGAGCGGGATGACCTGGCTGCCGATCGTGTGGCTGTCCCTGGCCACGTGATACGGCCCGGCGACCAGCGCGGTGATGTAGGTGGAGATCGGCGGGGTGGGCGCGAACTCCCAGCGCGCCCGACCCTGACCCGCCGGCACCGGCTCGGCGGCCGGCGCGCAGGACACCACTTGCCAGTCCTCCGGCGCCGTGACGGTCAGCTGCCAGGTCGCCTTGAGGTCGGGCTGCTCGAAGCTGGCGTACATCCGGCGGGCGTCCGGCACCTGGAAGTGCGAGTAGAGGTAGACCAGCCCGTCGGCCGGGTCGACGGTGCGGTGCAGCCCCTCCCCGGTGCGCACGTAGGCGCAGTCCGCCACCACCTCGATGACGTTCTCAGCGGCCAGGTCGTCGATCGCGATCCGGCTGTCCGCGTAGGCCACCGCCGGGTCCAACCGGCGCCCGTTCAGTACGATCTCGTGCACCGCGGGCGCGATCAGGTCGACAAAGCTGGCGGCGCCGGGCCGGACGCAGTCGAACGCGATCCGGGTCACCGAGCGGAACGTGTCGGCCTCGGCGGACAGGTCGAGCTCGACCTGGTAGCTGCGTACCTCGAGCAGCGCCGCGCGTTCGGCTGCTTCGGCTCGGGTCAGGTTGGTTCCTGGCATGCTGGCACTCCGGCTCGTCGTCGATATGGCTAGCCGACGCAACCGACGTACCTCGGCCATACCCCTGCAGGTAATGGTCAGGATATGGGACCGGTATTTACAGTTCGACCGACTTGGTGAGGTCGTAACAAACCCGCCAGATCACCCCAGAATGGCACGCGCATCCAGGGCAACCGCACCCACCGGCGTGGCCAGCAGCGGGTTGATCTCCATCTCGGTGATCTCCGGATGGGACGCGGCCAGCACGCTGAACCGCGCGATCGCCGCCGCGGTCGCACCCAGGTCGACCGCCGGCCGGCCGCGCACCCCACCGAGCAAGGCGGCCGCCCGCAGCCGGCCCAGCATCCGGCGCGCACCGGCCTCGTCCACCGGCGCCAGCGCGAAGCTCACGTCGTGCAGCACCTCGGTCAGCACCCCGCCCAGCCCGACCATGAGCACCGGGCCGAAGCGTGGATCCCACCGGCTCCCGACGATCAGCTCGACCCCGTCGCCGGCCTCGGCCATCTCCTCCACGGTGAAGCTGGGCGGATCGAGCTGGCGCTGCATCCGCCGCTGCGCGGTCAGCAGCGCGTCGCCATCGATCAGCCCGAGCGCGACCCCACCGGAGTCGGACTTGTGCAGACCGCTGCCCATCGCCTTGAGCACGTACGGCGCCCGCAGCCGGGCCGCGGCGGCCTTCAGCTCCGCCTCGGTGCGCACCTCGATCGAGCGGGCTACCGCGATCCCGGCCCCGACCAGCAGCTGGCGGCAGGCCAGGTAGCCGCCACCGGACAGCGGTCGGGCCGGCTTGGGCAGCGGGACCAGACCGGTCGGACCGCGCTCGCCGCCGTCCGGACCGGCCAACGCGACCAGCCCGAACACCGCGTCCTCGATCGAGGCGAAGACCGGTATCCCCTCGGCGACCAGCTGCCGGCAGGCCGGCGAGTCCGGGTACATGGACTGGACCAGCAACGGCTTGGCGACGGTGGCCATCAGCTTGGTCAGGTCCTCGGCAGCCGAAGCCTCGGCCGAGGCCAGCTCCGCATGGGCCGGGCTGACCGCGTAGCCGCCGAAGAACCCGGTCAGCACGACCGCGTCGACCTGCTCGGCGGCGAGCAGGATCTGGGCCGCGGCCGGGTAGCAGTGCGGGTCCCGCTCCCCCATTCCGGCCAGGTCGACCGGGTTGGTCAGCACCGAGGGCGGCCAGAGCACGCTGCGCAAGTGGTCGCGGGTCTGCGGATGCAGCTCGGGCACCCGCAGGCCGGCCGCCTCGACGGCGTCCGCGGCGATCACACCATGCCCACCGCCGTCGGTCAGGATGGCCACCCGCGGACCGGTCGGCCGGCGCGGCTGGATCAGCACCGAGAGCAGGTCGGCCAGCTCCCGCGGGGTCTTGGCCCGGTGCACCCCGACCTGCCGGCAGGCCGCCGCGACCACGTCGGCCTGGCTGGTCATCGCGCCGGTATGGGAGGCCGCGCTGCGGGCCGCGGCCGCACCCCGGCCGGCCGCGAGCACGACGACCGGCTTGCCCGCGGTCACCGCGGCTCCGGTCGCGGCCGCGAACGCCCGCCCGTCGAGGAAGTCCTCGGCGTAGATCGCGATCGCCCGGGTCTGCGGGTCGGCGGTGCACGCCCGGACCAGGTCGGTAACGGTGAGATCGGCCTGGTTGCCCAACGAGACGAACCGGGAGAAGCCGAGCCCGCGGCGGGCCAGCAGCAGTTGCAGCTCGAGCGCGAGGTTGCCGCTCTGGCTGAGCAACGCGACCGAACCCGGATCGAATGTGTCCGAGGCCAGGTAGAGCTGGGTGCTGTTGTCCACCAGGCCGAGGCAGTTGGGGCCGACCAGGACCGCGCCCGCCGCCCTGACCCGCTCGGTGATCGCGGCCTGCTTGGCCTGGCCGAGCGCGCCGGTCTCGCCCAGTCCCGCGGTGATCCCCACGATCGCCTTCACGCCGTGCGCCAGCGCGTCATCCACCGCCGCCTCGAACGCGGTGGCTGGCACCGCGAGCACGGCGAGCTCAACCGGATCGTCCAACTCGGCCAGCGAACGGATCGAGCGCCGGCCGAGCACCCGGCGACCGCGCCGGTTGACCAGGTACACCGGGCGCCGCTCCCCGGCCCGCAGCGCCTGCCTGGCGATCGCGTTTCCCCATTTGCTGGGATCGTCGCTGGCTCCGACCACGGCAATCGAGGCTGGGTCGAACAGGACGGTTAAGTCCCGCACAGTTCCCTCCTCGGCCTATCGGGCCAGCGGCCCGACGATCACTTGACACGTTCAGGCAGCTGACGAAGCATACAAACCGGTCAGTCATTGGCACCCAGGATGGGACCAGACCGGTCATGACACTCCCGGAGCGGGCCAATGCGACCCGCGACCGTTCTCTCGATGCGGCCTGCCGACGAACGATAACCGACGGTGGCCTCGACACGCCCGCTGCTGGCCGGTACCCGACCCGATGACGATCTCCACCGGCCCAGCGCGACCGACCCGGCGCGAGCTGCTCCGGGCCGGGACGCTGGGCTCGCTGGGCCTGGCCGCGACCGGCTGCGGGCTGTTCGCCGGTGCGGAGAAGCCGCCACCACCGCCGCCCAACCCGGCTACCCGCCCGGTCGAGCCGGTGCTGGATGGGGACGTGGTGTTCGCCAGCTGGCCGCAGTACCTGACCCCCGAGCTGATCACCGGATTCGAGGCCGAGTACCAGGTCAGAGTGGTCCAGTCGGCGTTCGACTCGATGGACGGGCTGCTCGGCCGGCTCCGGGTGGGCAACAAGTACGACGTCGTGTTCGCCACCGCCCAGGTGGTCGACCAGCTGCGGGCGGCGGGCGGGCTACACGTCGTCGACCCGACCAGGCTGGTCAACTACCCCGGCGTTATCGCGAGCTATCCGTACTTCGGCAACCCCTGGTATGACCCGGGCTCGCGCTACTCGCTGCCGTACACGATGTACAAGACCGGCATCGCCTGGCGCACCGATCTGCTCGGCGACCGGTTGACCGGGTCGTGGGCGGATCTGTGGGACGAGCGGTCCCGCGGCCACACCTACCTGCTCGGCGATCCGGACGAGGTGCTCGGCCTGGCGGCGCTGCGGCTCGGCTACGACGTCAACACCGCGGAGCCGGCGGAGCTGGCCGCGATCGTGGACCTGCTGCGCGGCCTCGGCCCGTTGCTCGCCCCGGACGGCTACACCGCCAACGGCTTCGGCCAGTTGGAGGCCGGCACCGCCTGGTTGCAGCACGCCTGGTCGGCAGACGTCGCCCGGGTGTTGCGCAACGCCCCGCAGGGAGCCGAGTTCAGCTTCGAGGCGCCCCGCGAGGGCACCCCGATCGGCATCGACGCGATCGCGGTGCCGGCCAACGCTGCCCATCCGGGCAGCGCGCTGGTGTTCATCGACTACCTGCTGCGGCCCGAGAACGCCCAGCGCAACATCGCCTATCTCGGCTACCCGATGCCGGTCCCCGGCACCGAGCAGACCTACGCGGCCATGGTCGAGCCGGCCCCGGAGTGCGTGGTCAGTGCCGAAGAGCTCGCTCGCGGGCCATACTTCGGCACCAACGACGCCGCCGCGAGCCGGCGCAGGGCGGACGCGTTCGCCCAGCTCACCCAGTGACCGCGACTCGACCTCGACTACAGGCGGGAGTGACCGCAGTGAACCATGACGTGATCGTGCTCGGCGCCGGGCTGGCCGGCCTGTCCTGCGCCCGCGACCTGGCTCGCGGCGGTGCCGACGTGCTGGTGGTCGAGGCCCGCGGTCGGGTCGGCGGCCGGGTCGAGCAAACCGCGCTGCCGGACGGCCGGCTGGTCCAGCTCGGCGGCGAGGTGGTCGGACCGTTCCACACCGCGTATGCCCGGCTGGTCGCCGAGCTCGGGCTCACCCTGGTGCCGTCGTTCCCCCAGCTGCCGGGCGAACAGACCTGGGTGCTGGCCGACCAGACCGGGGTCGGCGACGGGTACCCGTGGATGAGCGACGCGGACCGGGCCGCCTACGAGAAGGCCGAGGCGGCGTTCGCGGCGCTGGCCGCCACCGTCGACCCGGACGACCCGTGGTCCCATCCGGACGCGGCCGCGCTCGACCGGCTCTCGGTTGGCGACTGGCTGCGCTCGGTCGGCGCGACGCCGAACGTGGTCCGGGCCCGCGACCTGTTCATGCTCGCGCTGGCCGCGGAGTCGGTGGAGCGCACGTCGCTGCTGTCCGATCTGCGTAAGGAGGCGGTCGCCGGCGCGCCAGGCTTCTACTCCTACGACGTATGGGAATGCCAGCGGGTCGCCGAGGGGTCAGCCACGGTCGCGCTGCGGATGGCCGAGGAGCTCGGCCCGCACCGGCTCCGGCTCGGTGCTCCGGTCCGCTCGGTGACGATCGACGCCGCCGGCTGCACGGTAGGGCTCGCCACCGGCGAGACCCTGACCGCGGCCGCGGTGGTGAGCGCGGTTCCGGTCGGTCCGCTGCGCGACATCCAGATCAACGGGGTCTCCGCGGCCCGGCTGGACTCGCTCGACCGGCAGCGGCACGCACTGGCCGCCAAGGTGGTCTTCGCCTACCCGGACTCGTTCTGGGAGCGGCAGGGGCAGAACGGCGACATCTTCTTCGAGACCGCGGTGCTCGGCGGCACCTGGGTGCAGCACTGCGGAATCATGTCCACGCTGGTCCCGCCGGAGCGGCTGGCCGCGTTCCTGACCACGTCGCCGCGGGTGCTGCAGGCCGAGCTGACCGAGGAGATGGCGCTGGCGCTCGGACCACAGGCGCGCTCCCCGCAGGCGGTGTACTTCCGCCGCTGGGCGGTCGACCCGTGGACCCAGGGGTACATCACCGGCTGGCGGCCGGGGGACGTGATGGCGGTCGGCCCGCTGCACGGCAGCCAGGAGCCGCCGTTCTACGTGTGCGGTTCGGATCAGTGGGTGTGCGGCTACATGGAGGGCGCGGTCCGCACCGGTCGAGCCGCCGCCGCGGCCGCGCTCGCCGACGGGTAAAGGCCGACCCGGTCGGAGATATCCGCTGGAGCTAGGCGGCGAACGTGCCGGTCAGCGTGCCCTGCGCGATCGCGCCTTCGGTGATCGCGCGCTGCGCCTCCTGAAGGCCGGCGCCGGCCTCGAGGCCGAGCCGTTCGGAAAGTGCGTACACCGTGAACCGGTAGCGATGGGTACCGCTGGGCGGGCAGGGCCCCAGGTATCGGGCGTCACCGGCGCTGTTGACCGCCTGGATCCCGCCGGAGGGCACCTCGCCTTCAGCGAGTGCGGCGGTGGACGGCGGGAAGTCGACCACGACCCAGTGCGTAAACGTGCCGCGCGGTGCGTCCGGGTCGTCCACCACAAGCGCCAGCGCGGCGGCGTCCGACGGGATCCCGGACCAGGCAAGCGGCGGCGACACATCGCGGCCGCGGCAGGAGTACACCGATGGGATCGGCTCGCCTTCGGCGAACGCTGTGCTAGTCACCGTGATCGAACTCGGAGCCGTGGAGTCCACGTCGCCTCCGTTTCCGCCGCAGCCGACGGCGCACCACGCGGCCAGCCCGGCCACGGCCAACGCTCGGGTGCGCACGCTCAATTGTGCACCCGGCTATCTTGATCGCTGTTTCCATGATCTCTTCGTTGCGTTTTCGCAGGTCGAGGCCGAGAGAAGTCATGGAAACAGCGATCTTGGTAGTCAGGGGCCGTTCCAGCCCCCGCCGCGGCTAGGGATATAACTCGCGCACCACGGACTTCGGGTCCTTGTCCGGCCGAAGCCCGCGCCAGGACGGATGCCGCAGCCGGCCGTCCGCCGTCCACTCGCCGTAGGCCACCTCGCCGACCAGCGTGGGCCGCACCCAATGCGCATCCTTGGCGTCCTTGGCCGGGAGCGCGCTGCCGAACGGCGACCTGGTCCGTTCCAGTGCCCGCAGCTTGGTCATCAGATCGGCCAGGATCCGCTCGGTGAAGCCGGAGCCGACGTGCCCGACGTACTCCAGCCCGGCCTCGCCGGGGATGCCCATCAACAGCGATCCGAACGTGCGGCTGCGGCTGCCCTGGCCGGGCCTCCACCCGCCGATCACGACCTCCTGGGTACGGAAGATCTTGACCTTGATCCAGTCCGTCGACCGCCGGCCCGGCTGGTACACCGACTCCAGCCGCTTGGCCACGATCCCCTCCAACCCTTGGATCCGGCTGACCGAGAGCGCGTCGGCGCCACCGCCCTGGAAGTAGGGCGGGGTGTCCCAGCGCGGGCCGCGCAGCTCCAGGCTCTCCAGCAGCTCGCGCCTGGCGCTGTAGGGCAGTCCGGTCAGGTCCGCACCGTCCACGAACAGCAGGTCGAAGAACAGGTAGTTCACCGGGACGGTGCCGGCCAGCCGAGCGGCCTGCTTCGGGTCGGCGACGTGCATCCGGGACTGCAACCGGCCGAAGCTCGGCCGGCCCGACTCGTCGAACGCGACGATCTCGCCGTCCAGGACCAGCCGTTGTCCCTCGACCGCAGCGGCCAGGTCGGCCATCTCCGGATAGCTGACCAGCGCGTCACGGTCGTTGCGCGACATCAGCCGGAGCCGGCGACCACCGAAGTAGCCGACCGTCCGGACGCCGTCCCACTTCAGCTCGTAGCCGTAGTCGTCGTCCCGGCGGGCCGGCGGCAGCACGCCGGGCACCGCCAGCATCGGCCTGATCAGCTCGGGTAGCCCTCGCACCGTTCCAGTCTGGACCACCCGCGCCGAGCCGGCGATGATCATGCCCGGATGGCCGGAGGCCGGCGTGAATAATCCGGTGCCGGCCGGGCCGGCCGCTGCCTACAGTGCGGGATTCGGCGATCTCGAGGACGTGACCGGTGAGCGGCGACCCCAGCCTCGTCGCGGTCTTTCTCCGCTGGACCTGGTGGCGAGCGGTGCTGCACCGCGGCTGGTGGTTGGTCACCAGCGTGTATCTGGTGGTCGACGCGGGTCTGACGCCGGCTCAACTGGTGCTGATCGGGGTGGCGCAGGGTCTGGTCGCGCTCGGCTTCGAGATTCCGGCCGGCGTGTTCGCCGACACGATCAGCCGGAAGTGGTCGCTGGTGGTCTCGCACCTGCTCATGGGCACCGCGATGCTCGTCACCGGCCTGGTCACCGGTTTCGGAGCGCTGCTGGCCACCCAGATGCTCTGGGGGCTGGCCTGGACGTTCGCCAGCGGTGCCGACGTCGCCTGGATCACCGACGAGCTGGCCGATCCGGGGCGCATCTCGTCGGTGCTGATGAGATCGGGCCGGGCGCAGCTGACCGGTGCGGCGGCCGGCCTGGTCGGCTTCGGAGCACTCGCCTCGCTGACCCAGCGCAGCACGGCCATGGTGCTGGCCGGGGCGGCAATGCTGCTCCTCGGGCTCTACGTCGGGTTGCGGTTCCGCGAGCAGCGCTTCACGCCCACCACTACTCGGCGCTGGTCGACGTCCTGGTCGATCCTCGGCCGCGGCTGGAGCCTGGTGCGCGGCAGCCGGCCGATCCGGCTGATGCTCGCCGCGACGTTCCTGGCGATCGGGGCCTCCGGCGCCGGCCGGCTGCACCAGCGCCGGCTCATCGATCTCGGCTTCCCGGCCGAACCGCTGGTCTGGTTCACCGCCCTCGGTGTGCTCACGCTGCTCGCCGGGACGGCCGCGATGTGGGTGGTGGAGCGTTCTGTCGGCGATCCGCACGCCAGCCTGCGCGGCTACGCCATCGCGTGCGCGGTCGGGACCGTCGGGCTGCTCGGGTTGGCCGTGGCCCCGGATCCGGTGACGGGCAGCGCGGCGGTGCTCCTGGTCGGTGGAATCGCCATGCCGCTGACCCGCATGATCGCCACCATCTGGGTCAACCAGCAGACCACCGGCGAGGTCAGGGCCACCGTGCACTCGTTCCTGGCCCAGGCCGAGTACGCCGGAGCGATCCTGTGCGGGGTCGGCATCGCCATGGTCGCGCGGCTGGCCGACCTGCCAGCGACGCTGCTCACCTGTGCCGGGCTGTTCGCGATCCCGATCTTCCTGATCAACCGCGTCTGGGGTTGTCGCAGGGGCTAGTCGCAGTCCAGGTCAAGCTCGGGGTTGAACGGGTCGATCCCGGCCGAGTTATCCCGCGCGGCGTCCCGCCTGCGCTCGTCCACCGCGTCGTGCATGGCCTGCAGCTCGAACCGGATCCCGGAGGGCCAGCAGCCGGTCACGTCTACCGGCGTATCCACCACCCCGTCGTAGCTCTGCAGCCGGATCCGGTGCTCCCGCTCGTGCCGGAACAGCTCGGTGTTGATGAACGCGTGCACCCGCTGCCGCTGGCACGGGGTCAGGCCGGGCGGCACCGGCGGCATCTTGATGGTCACGGTGGCGCGGAACTTGGACCTGACCACCCCGGTGATCCGGAAACAGCGCTCCCCCTCCGGGCACTCGCAGCCCTTGGCCGGCTCGACCCGCCGGTTGACCAGGGTCCAGCTGGAGTTGAACCGAGCTGTGGTCTGCCCGTGCAGCGGCAGGGCGCTGACATCCGGACTCACCATCGCTCCCTCCTGGCCGTACTCGAGGCGCACCATTGCGACGGGTGTACAGCACCGACGACCGGCCGGGCAAGGCCGGCGATCAGATCAACCCCTCCCGCACCGCGTAGGCCACCGCGTGGCTGCGGTTGCGCAGCTGTAGCCGGGTGGTCACGTCGTGCAGCACGTTCTTCACGGTTCGTTCCGAATAGGCCAGCTTCTCGGCGATCTCGGCGGTGTCGTATCCCTCGGCCACCAGGCGGAGCACGTCGACCTCGCGGCTGGCCATCCCGTTGAACGCCAGCCCGCGTGGCACCAGCACCTGGCGCTGGATCCGCCCGACCTGGTCGAGCAGCCGGCCGAGCAGGTCAGGCGGCACGGTGGCCTCACCCCGGTCGGCCGCGCACAGCGCTGCCGCCAGCCGATCCGCGGTGGCCCCGGACCGGCGGATCAGACCGGAGATGCCGGCCTCGACCGCCGCGGCCAGGCCGCTGTCGTCCACCCGGGTCACCACCAGCACGGAGCGACAGCCGGCTCGCTGCAGGACGCGGAGCCGGTGCAGGGTCGGCTCGTCGACCACATCGGCCACCACCACCGCCACCCGTGGCTGTTCCGAGCCGCCCAGCTCCACGATCGTGAGCTCGGCTCGCGGCCGTAGCTGGCTGACCACTCCGGCCAGGGATAACGGATCCTCGGCGTGCACCGCCACCGGAATACGTTCCATCCCCCCGCCTTCCATCCGGAAAATGCTGGATGAATGGTGGCCTCGCCTGATCGCGCAGTCAACGGTGACTTAACGGGCAGCGTCCGGTTCCCTGATCTGGATCCGGACCGCCCGGAACAGCCGGGGCGTGTCGGCCAGCACAACCAGGCGTGGTTCCGGCACGGTCAGGAACCGCTGCGTGGCCAGCGCGAACAGCGGTCCGAGCCGCCGGTCGGGGCGCAATTGGCTGACCGCGCGCCGGTCGCCGCCGAGCACTACCGCGTCCAACCGGTCAAGCGCCGGTAGCAGCAGCCGGGCAGCCAGATCCGCGGCCTCGTCCAGCGCGGCCTTGGCCTGGCCCTCACGGCGCCGGGCGAACCGTTGCTGGGACGATCCGCCAGCCTTGTGCCGGCCGTGCACCAGCGTCCGATCGACCTTGGACGCGACCAGCCGGGTGCCGTCGAAGATGCCGGCCGCGTGCGCGCCCAGCCGCACCAGCAGGACCCCGACGGTTCGCTCGGCGCAGACGTGGGCGACCAGCGGGTCGACCGCCAGCTCGGGCACCGGCTCCGGTCGCTCCGGCTGGCCGGCCGGCTCCGCCGGGCCGACTCGCACCGGTGGGAACGGCGGCTCGAGCTCGGCAACGGCTCCATCGGCCCCACGCAGCAGCCAGCGGTCCGGACCAGGCTCGGTCACGAGCACCCCGCCGTGCCGCTCCCCGAACCCGGCGCACCAGCCGGCCAGCCGCTCCGGGGCGACCTCGATGCTGCGCGTCACGCGGCCACTGTAGGAGCGCGGGTCCGGATGGCTCACGGCGCGTTGGCGATGTCGTGCAGCTCGTCGAGCTCGGCCCGGTCCCTGATCCGGGCCAGCCAGCTCAAACCGATGATCGTGATGATCGCCAGGCCGACCCAGTAGAGCAGCGTGAACAGATGCGTCTGGTTGCTGGTCGGGGTGGGCAGGTAGCCCTTCTCCAGCAGGTCGTAGTCCCACATCCGCCCGGTCAGCACCAGGGTCAGCGCAACCGCCAGGCCGTGCATGGAGTCCCACAACGCGTGCAGCGCCGCCACTCCCAGGTACGCGGTCAGCACCCGGCTGGTCAACCGCAGCACCCGCCGGTCTTTCGCTTCGGCGAACAGCACACCGCCGAGGATCGCGGTCCACAGTCCGTGCCCGACCGGTGCGGCCAGGCTGCGCACGATCTCGGTCTCCACCAGCTCACGCAACGACTGGCCCTCGACCGTGTACAGCGCGCTGAGCGCGTAGCCGGCACTTTCCACCGCGGCGAAACCGAACCCGACCGTGCCGCCGAGGACCAACCCGTCCCGCAACGTCTTGCGGGGCAGCCGGAAGCCGATGTACCAGACCAGGGCGAGCTTGACCGCCTCCTCGATCAGCCCTACCCCGACATAGAGCAGCGGCGAAGGCCGCAGCAGGTAAGTCTCCAGGATCGAGGCGGCGATCAGGCCGAGCACACCGCCGCTGACGAAGCCGCGAAACAGCGTCTCCACCGTGATCGCGCTGCCGTCCAGCTGCTCGTACGCCCAGACCACGAACGTGACCGGAACCAGGAAGCTGCCGAGCAGCACGACGGTCGGGATGAGGTTGAAGCTGCCGGTAGCGAACGTGGCCAGCACCGACAGACCCCACAGCGCCAGGCCGCCGGCGAACAGCCGTCGCCAGCGCCGGGGCGGCGGCCGGCCGCCGGCACCCTGCCTCATGAGCTGAGCACTACTCGGCTGCCGGTCGGGCCGCTACCGCCACCACCCGATCGGCCGCGGCGGATCGAGCACCGCGGGCGACCGCCCGCCGTGCCGCCTGGGGTGTGTCTCCCAAGTCTTGGTGGATGCGGGCGGCGATCCAGGCGGCGTCCGGCAAGGCGAAGGGAGGAGTCGATAGT
>JAKEEW010000481.1 GCA_022616375.1 Sporichthyaceae bacterium | reverse complement strand
GTCCGGCCCGGGCGCCGCCGCGACCGTGTATCCGCTTACGGTGCGATCGGCGGCCTTGGCTCGCGCGCCCGGAGGCGCGCCGACGGCAGCGGCCGGCCGTGCAGCCGGCGGAGCAGCCGCGCGCGCCGGAGCGGCAGGCAGCGCGCCCACGCCGGTGGGCGGCGGGCCGATCGGGGCTGCCACACCGGCAGCCGGCTCTTCCTCGAGCAGGCTCCGGCGGGTAACGCCCGGATCGTCCGGCGTCGGCACGTTGAGGATCAGCGGGCCGTTGCCCCGGCCATCGGTCCATTCGCCGGTCCACGACATGCCTTTGGTGAAGATGCTCCCGCGCACGGTGACGGTGACCCGGTAGCGGTAGGCCGGGAGGAATTCCGGGTCGCCGGTGAAGATCTTGAGCCGGCGCGGCTCGTCCTGGTTGGCGTACTCCCAGCGGAACCGGATCACCGGACGCTCGGCCCCGTCCAGCGTGCGGCCCGGCACCTCGAACTCCGCCTCGACGATCTGGGCGTTGTTCTCCAGGGCCACCCCCAGGGCGACCGGTCCTACCTCGAGCACGCCCACCGAGTCGGCCCGCACCTCGATGGTGTTGTCGTTGGTGAGCGTGCCGTTGTCGCCGGGATCGAGGTCCATCACGTTGCGCTCGACCAGCACCCGGTCGTTCGGGCTTTCCAGCGCGCTCGGCGGCTCGGTGAAATGCACCTTGCGCTTGATGAACGTCTTGTCCGGCGTCCACTCGGCGGGCGCGTTCACGACGTCGTTGGCGTTCTTCTTGGCGAACGCGGGCGTCCACTTGCTGGTGTCGGCGGTATCGGTGCTCTGGAACACCCGCGCGGCCCACTGCACGCTGCCGCGGGTGTCGGGATAGCCGATCTGAGCCGAGAGGAATGCCACCGGGTCGCCCACCCACCGGCGCGACGCGTCGGACCAGTTGGCCACCGGCTTCACGATGCGGGTGACCTTCCGGTCCCAGTCGTCCAGGTAGAGCGTGGTGAAGTACTTCCGCTCCGCGTCGGGGTCGCGCTTGATCTCGTCGAAGAACCCCTCGAGCGAGCTGCTCACCACGTGGAGCTTGTTGTACCGGAAGGTCCGGGTCTCGTCGTACGACAGCTCCAGCTTGGTCTCGTCCCGCCGGTACTTGAGCGCCAGCCCGCCGCCGAAGCCGAACAGCGAGCCGAGCAGGCCGCCGCCGTTGCTGGCCTCGGCCGGCTTCACCTCGGGCGGCGCGGGGTCGAAGATCCGCTGCTTCGCCTGCTCGGTGAACCGATCGACGATCAGGTCGATCCGCTTGTTGATCTCCTGCTCCAGCTTGTCGCCGCCGGGAGCCGTGCCGTCGATCAGGAGCTCCACGGTGATCCCGCCGCTGATCCGCAGGCTGTTGAACTCCGCCTTGACGTCGGCGGAGAACCAGTAATACCGCCCCTGAGCGGCGGCGGAGAAGTGCTGGAACACCCGGTCCCAGTTGCCGCGGATCTTGAGCCGCAGGTTGGTGGACCAGAGCGGGATCAGGAACGAGTGGCACACGGCGATGGGCGAATAGGTGCCCCGGAATCCCTGCCACAGGATCGCGGTGGGCAGCGTGCCGATCAGGCCGGACATCGCGTGCTCGGCCGCCGGGTCGATCGGCCCGGGCCCCTGACCCTGGAGATCCCAGTACCAGGGATCGAGCGCCGACCCGCCGACGTCGCGTCCGAACGCAATCGTGCGCGGTGAACGGGCCACGTCGCTCCGCCCGCGGAGGATCACGTCGGTCCGGCCGCCTCCCGGCGGGCCACCGCCCGGCGCGGCAGGGCCGGCGGGCGTCGGCGTGCCGCCGGCGTTGGGGTTCGGCGTCTCCACCGGCACGCTGCCGTCCGGGCGCGGCGACAGGTTCGTGATCGACAGCTTGCTCGACGTCACCGGGGTGGGCGCGAAGCCGGGCTCGACGTTGTTGACCAGCCCCCAGAAGCGGCGCTGCTGGCCGCGAAGGCGCTGGATGAGCTGCTTCTTGGCACTCTCGAGCACCGCTAGTGGGGGGGCGGTGGTGGTGGTCACGGCGAAGACGCCGCCGGCGGTCTCCCGGGTGCCCTGCACGCCGACGGTGGTGTCGGCATTCTGCACGCCGACGACGTGCAGCAG
>JAKEEW010000064.1 GCA_022616375.1 Sporichthyaceae bacterium | reverse complement strand
GGCACCGCTGGTGCAGCGGGTTGGCCAGGTCGGCAAACTGGGGCTTCGGCCCGGCCAGCAGCCGGCGAAACTCGGCCACGTCGCGCACCGGCCGGCCCGCGGCGGGGGCGAGAAACACCTGATCCGGCAGGTCCCAGGTGGCGCGCTCGGTGGCCACGGCCAGCAGTCTGGCCACCGCATCGTCGGGCGCCCAAGCATCACGAAGCGCCGTGGCCGCCGCCGGGTCGAACAGCCAGCTGCGCCGGGACAGCACGACCCGCCCGTACCGCAGCCTGGGTTGCCGCACCACGGTGCCCGACCTACCCTCCACTGTGGTGGTTGGTGCCATGCGCGCCAGGCCGACGCCGGCCGAGCCGAGGTCGCCCAGCAGGGCGCCGACCCGCACCGGCAGGGCGACCGGTGCCAGGAAACCGAGGTACAGCACGTCCAGCAGCTCCCCGGTGGCCACCGCCCGAACGCGAACCTGGTCGCTGTCCAGGTCGTGGACCAGCTCGACCTGGGAGGTCAGCAGGGTCGCCTGCCGCGGGTCGTCGGAGATCTCCTCGGGCACCACCAGCGGGTGGCGGTTGGCGTTGAACCCGTGCAGGGGACGAAACTGCACCACCCGCCGGGCGCCCAGGTGCCGCCGGACCTGGTCACCCACCGCACGGCGTGCACCCGGCCCCTCAAACAGGTCGAGAAACCGGCTGGTGAAACGGCCCCAGCCACCGTACACCTGGGTGAGGCAGAGCGTGCCATCGCCGTCGGTGGGCTGGACAAAGAACGAGTAGGACGCTGGGCGCCGCCTGATCCATACCGGCAGCGCTGCCGCAATGTCGTCGGCGATCGGCAGCGGCACAGCGACTTGCCCCGCACCCTCGCGCCGGGCCGGGTCGGCGACCGCGTCGGTCACCTGCTGGCGCAGCCGCATCAGCTCGGCGATCCGGGGCTGGTCAAGCCGGGCAGCGCCGCCCGCAGTGGCGTCCTCGGCGTCGCCGTCGGACAGACCCAGCCAGAGCTCGCCGACCTGCTCGAAGAACTCGCCGATGTCCCGGCAACGGCCGCCGGGCCCATGCTCGGCCACGAACCGATCCCGAAGCACCGTCCGGACAATGTGGTCATCGTCGAAGAGCTGGACGAGCGGGACCAGCCGGGCCAGTTCTTCGCGGGTACAAGTCAAAGATTGATG
>JAKEEW010000063.1 GCA_022616375.1 Sporichthyaceae bacterium | reverse complement strand
GGAGGAGTCGATAGTGGAGCTATGGCGACTCTCGACTTCGTAGCCGGTCGTCGCCTGGGCGGCGATCCGCGCCGCCGACGACTTGGGAGACACACCCTAACCGCACCCGTGACCGACGGTCGTCCGGCTGCCGCGCCCGGCTGGCGCGCCCGGCTGGCCGCCTACGTGGCACTGACCAAGCCGCGCATCATCGAGCTGCTGCTGGTCACCACCGTCCCGGTGATGTTCCTGGCCGCCAGGGGAGTGCCGCCGCTGTGGCCGGTGCTGGCCACGCTGGCCGGCGGAACGCTGGCCGCGGGAAGCGCGAACGCGCTGAACTGCTACATCGACCGGGACATCGACATGGCCATGCGGCGCACCCGGCGCCGGCCGCTGGCCACCGAGGTGGTGCAGCCGCGGGCCGCGCTGGTGTTCGGGATCGTGCTCGGGGTGGCGGCCACGCTGCTGCTCGGGCTGGCGGTGAACTGGCTGTCGGCCGCGCTCGCGCTGGGCGCGAACCTGTTCTACGTCTTCGGATACTCGATCCTGCTCAAGCGGCGCACCCCGCAGAACATCGTCTGGGGCGGACTGGCCGGGTGCTTTCCGACTCTGATCGGCTGGACCGCGATCACCGGGAAGCTGGGCTGGACCCCGTTCGTACTGTTTCTCGTGGTGTTCTTCTGGACTCCGCCGCACTTCTGGGCGCTCGCGATGCGCTACCGGGAGGACTACGCGGCGGCGAACGTGCCGATGCTCCCGGTGGTGGCCGAGGCCGCAGAGGTGGCCCGGCAGATCGTCCGCTACAGCTGGGTGATGGTGGCGACCTCGGTGCTGCTGTGGCCGGTCGCTGAGACCGGCTGGGTCTACCCGGCGGTCGCGCTTGGCCTGGGTGCGGCGTTCCTGCGCGAGGCCTACCTGCTCAAGGCCCGGGTGCGGTCCGGTGCCACCGGTGCGGCGATCCGGCCGATGCGGTTGTTCCACTGGTCCAACACCTACCTCACGCTGCTGTTCGTGGCGGTGGCGGTGGACGCGGTGCTGCGCTAGGCCGGTTCTTGTGGGCTAGGTCGTGCCATCGGTGCCGAGATCCTTGCCGAGGCAGATGCAGCCCGGCTCGTCGGCGTAGAAGCCGAAGTTCGGGATGTCGGTGTAGCCCGCCGACCGGTACAGCGCGACCGCTTCCGGTTGCTTGAACCCGGTCTCCAGGATGACCCGGCGATGGCCGGCTGACCGCGCCGACTGCTCGATCGCGGCGAGCAGCTCCCTGGCCAGACCGCGGCCGCGGCCAGCCGGCGCCACATACATGCGCTTGAGCTCGGCATCTGGCCGGTGCTCGCGCCAACCGGCGCAGGCCATCGCGACCCCGTCGAGGTAGGCCACCAGGAACCGGCCGGCCGGAGCAATGAACTCGGCGGCATCCACCGGGGTCTCGTCCTCGCTGCCGTACCGGCGGGCCTCGTCGCGCAGCCCTTCCTGGACCAGCCGGGCCGCGTCCGGGTGGTCGTAGTCCACGACCTCGATCCGGATCCCGAGCCGATCCGCCGCCGCAGGTGCCGCCCCGCGGTGCCTGGTGGCCAGCACCAGGTTGGTCGCGGCGGCCACGGTCAGCGCGGCTCCGAGCATGTGGACGCCGACCAGCAACTCGGGCAGATCGGTCGCATACTGGACCACCCCCACCAGACCCTGGCCGAGCTCGACCGCAAGCAGCACCGCGGCCGCGCGCACCGCCCTGGCCGGCGCGGCCACCGCGCGCAGCCCGACCAGCAGCCCGATCGTCAGGCCGACCAGCACCAGCACGGCGTCGCCGTGCAGCTGGCTGACCGTCTCCGGGTCGAGCCCGGTGCGCACCGCGTCCTCGTCTCCGGAGTGCGGTCCGCTCCCGGTCACGATCGCGCCGAGGTAGACCACGACGGCAGTGGTCGCGAGCACGCCGAGGGCGAGCAGCCGGATCGGGTGCGGCACCAGCCGGCGGGCCGGACCATCCCCTTCGGACACCCGGCGCACCAGCGTGACGGCGAGCCCGACCAGCACCATCGAGCACAGCAGGTGCAGCATCACCACCCACGGGTTCAGGTCGGTGAGCACGGTGATCCCGCCGATCACGGCCTGCGCCGGGACCCCGAGCGCCAGTGCCAGGGCGTAGCCACGCAGGCTGCGCCGGACCGGCCGGAACCGCCAGGCCGCGACCACGGTGAGCACGACCACGGCGCCGACCACGAACGTGAGCATCCGATTGCCGAACTCGATCGCACCGTGCAGCCCGGCCTCGGGCCGCACCACGTAGTCGCCCTCAGCGCAGCTGGGCCAGGTCGGGCAGCCGAGCCCGGACTTGGACAGCCGGACCGCGCCACCGGTGACGATGATGCCGATGTTGGCCACGACCGACGCGATCGCCCAGCCACGCATGCTGGCCGGGGCCGGATACCAGAACGTGGCCAGCGCGCGCAGGTACCACGGCTGCACCCGGCCGGGCACCGGCTGGCCGGCCTCGTCGATGGGCGGATTTGGAGCAGAAGCGGTGGTCGCGCGGTCGGTCACCGGACCAGGGTAGAAGGCGCTCAATCCCAGCCGAACGTGGCCGCCGCGGCGGCGATCCCGCCGGTCGCCCAGGCCAGCAGCCCGGCGACCGCCGGCCACGGTGAGCCGGTCCGGGCACCGGCGTCGAGTGCGGTGCGCAGGCCGTCGGAGAGCAGCGTGATCGGCAGCAGCTCGAGCACCGGCCGGATCGCCTCCGGATACCGGTCGAGCGGGACCAGCACGCCGCCGGTCAGCAACAGGACCAGATAGATCAGGTTGGCGGTGGCCAGCGTGGCTTCGGCCCGCAGCGTGCCGGCGAGCAGCAGGCCGAGCCCGCTGAACGCGGCCGTGCCGGTAACCACCAGCGCGGCGGCCGCGACGACTCCGGCCGGTCCGGGGTCCGGCCGCCAATCGAGCAGCAGCGCGGTCGCGGTCAGCACGCCGACCTGGAGCAGCTCCACCGCAAGCACGGTCAGGGTCTTGCCGGCGACCAGAGTGCGGCGGCGCAGCGGCGTGGTGGCCAGCCGGCGCAGCGCACCGTAGCGCCGCTCGTACCCGGTCGCCACTGCCTGCCCGGTGAAGGCGGTGGACATGATCGCCAGCGCGATGATGCCAGGGGCCAGGAAGTCCACCCGGCGATCGGTCGGCAGCTCCACGATGGCCAGCTCGCTGAGCAGGAGCAGCAGCATCAGCGGGATGATCAGCAGGAGCAGCAGCTGCTCGCCGTTGCGCAGCAGCAGTCGGGTCTCCAGCGCGGTCTGCGCGGCCAGCATCCGCGGCTGGCCGGCGGCGCCGGGATGCGGGGTAAGCGTCATGGCCGTGGGTCCTGACCGGTGAGCTCGATGAACACGTCTTCGAGCGAGCGGCGGTGCAGCGCGAGCGACTCGGGCAGCACGCCGTTGCTGGCGCACCAGGCGGTGACCGTGGCGAGCAGCCGCGGGGTGAGCTCGCCGTTCACCCAGTACCGGCCGGGCACCGGCTCCTCCACCGAGACCAACTCCGGGATCGCGGTGCGCAGCGAGCCGAGCTCGAGCCCGGCCGGCCCGGTGAAGCTCATCGCCCGCTCGGCACCGCGGCTGGCCAGCACGGCCGGGCTGCCGGCGACGACCACCCGGCCGTGGTTGATGATCACCACGTGGTCAGCGAGCCGCTCGACCTCGTCCATCAGATGGGTACTCAGCACGACCGTGCCGCCCAACGACCGCAACTCGGTGATCAGCTCCCAGATGGCGTGCCGGCCGTGCGGGTCGAGCCCGGCCGTCGGCTCGTCCAGGAACACCAGCTCGGGCCGCCCGATCACGGCCAGGGCCAGGCCGAGCCGGCGCCGCTCGCCGCCGGACAGCCGGCGGTACGGGGTGCGCAAGGTGCGCCCGGTCAGGCCGACCAGCTCGGCCAGCCGCTCCGGCTGGTGTGGGTGGGCATACAGCGCTGCGGCGTGTTTGAGCAGTTCGAGCGGTCGGGCTCCCGGATGGCCGCCTACGTCCTGCGGCATCATGCCGATCCTGGGCAGCAACGCGGCGCGCTCTCGCCGGCCGGACGGGTCCTGGCCGAGCACCCGGACCGTGCCGCCCTGCGCTCGGCGTAGCCCGACGCAGGTCTCGATGGTGGTGGTCTTGCCGGCCCCGTTGGGGCCGAGGACCGCGGTGACCGTGCCGGCCTCGGCCTGCAGGCTCAGCCCGGCGACCGCGGTGGTGCCGCCATAGCGCATCACAAGATCACTGATCTGGACGGCGGGCGGAGCGAGCATGCGCAGAGTCTAGGAGTGGACGGCGGCCGGGCCCGGCCAGCCCGGTCCGGTCCTTCCGACCCGGTCCGGACCGGGTCCGGACTGGCCAGCCCGGTCCGGTCCCTTGCGGTCCGGTCCCTTGCGGTCCGGTCCCGGTCCGGGCGCTAGCCCGTCGCCGGATCGCCGAACTGTTCGACGAGCTCGTCGGTCTGGCCGGGCAGGTTGTACCGGCGCTGCACGGTATAGGTCACGTCCTCGGTGCCGAGCACGACGACGTCGATGACCCGGACCCGGCTGGTGAACCATCGGGTCCAGATCTGGCTGACCGCCTCATCCGCGATGGTCTCTGCGTCCCCGCCCTGGTCAACGGTGAGGATCACCTTGAGCGTGCCGTGCCCGTGGTCGTTCTCCCAGTAGTCGGCCTGCACGCTGCGCACGTCGGTGAACGGGCTGACCCCTTGCAACCCGGAGCGCACGGCCGGCAGGTCGGGGGTCGGGGTCTCGGCCTCGGCCGGGCCGCAGCCGGCAAGCGCGACGGTTGCGATGATCGTGGCCAGGAGTGCGGTGACAGCGGCCCGCGGCAGGGCAGGTAATCCTGGCACCTGAGTGATCACGAGGCGAAACGTACTCCCGGTTGTCGGGTTTCGCTACTGGTCAGCGCGGTTAAGCCCGGCTTGTCCGAAAGTTGCCACTTACGCGCTTTACGCTGCCACGCCGAGGCTCGGGACGAGTCGACCGGCCGACTCATCCGCCCGAGTTCGACTCCAGCCGGCGATGTGCGGCCAGCCACTGGCTGGCGAACTCCACAGCACCCGGCATCTCGATCAGCCGGCTCTCGGCATCGCCGACCTGCCCGCGCCTGACCAGCTCCGGGCGCTGCGACTCGAGCGCCGCACCCAGGTCGGCGAAGTCCTCCTCGTCGGCCACCGTGTCGGTGTAGGTCACCCACTGCCGGCCGCCGTCGGTCAGGATCGCGCACGACTCGGTCTCGGTACCGATCCCGGCCACCTCGGTCTCGGCCAGGTGGAACGCGGTGCAGCTGAGATAGCCCGCACCCAGCAGCAGGATCCGGGCACCGGCCCGGTTCATCGCACCCAGTGGCGAGCGCGACCCGAACCGGTGGTCGAGCCGGTGCTCGGCCAGCAGTGCCGCCGCCTGCGCTCCGACCGCGGCGAAACTGACCTGTGGATGCGCGCTACGCACCGCCCCGGGCCAGGTGCGCACGGTCTCCGGTAGGATGCCGATGCCGCGGACCGGGGTGGTTCGCGGGTCGTAGCCCGGCAGGTGGTCGCGGATCGGCTGCCACCAGTCCTGCGGCACCGGTGGGAAATGCCAGGTGGCCGGGTCGGAGTTGTCGGTCGAGTGCGCCGGCACCACCAGGGTGCCCTCCGGACCGAGTACGTCGAGCAGTGCTTGGACTACCGCGACCTGGCCGCCACATACCCAGCCGAGTGAGCGCAGCGAGGTATGGCACAGCGCGACGTCGCCGTCCCG
>JAKEEW010000480.1 GCA_022616375.1 Sporichthyaceae bacterium | reverse complement strand
TCAGTGTTCGGCACCCGGCTCGGACCACCTCCCACCAACAAGCACGGTGTGCCTGATACTCAGCCAAGAAGTCCGAGCCGCGCGGAACGAGCGACGAGGACGGATCGGCTCAAGAGAGCTTGTGCGATCGACGATGGTGCGGGAGGCGACGTGGCCCACCGGTACGCGTACCTGGATACCGCCACGCCGATCCCGTTCGCCCACCGCGGGGGCGCCGCGGTCGGCGACGAGAACTCCATGGCCGCCTTCGAACGTGCGGTGGCGGCCGGGTACCGGTATCTCGAGACCGACGTCCACGCGACCGCTGACGGCGTGCCGGTCGCCTTCCATGACGACACCCTCGACCGGATGCTCGGTCGTCCCGGCCGGATCGAAGATCTCACGTGGGCGGACCTGTTGTCGCTGCGGGTCGACGGTGCGGCGGTGGTGCCGGCGCTGGCCGACCTGCTTGACACCTTTCCCGACTGCCGGCTCAACATCGACCTCAAGGCCGACGCCTGCGTTGACCCCACGATCGAGGCGATCTGGAAGCTGAACGCCCGCGACCGGGTGCTGCTCGCCTCGTTCAGCGACCGGCGGATCCGGTGGGCGCGCCGGGTCTGCGGTCCTCGCCAGGCCACCTCGCTCGGCCAGCGCGAGGCGGCGGCACTGCGGCTCGCCTCGTGGCACGGCCGCGGCTTGGCCGGGTTTGTGCCGAGCGTGGCCGCGGCTCAGGTTCCCGTACGGTATGCCGGGGTACGGGTGGTAGACGCCCGGTTCGTGCGGCACGCGCACCGGCTCGGGCTGCAGGTGCATGTCTGGACGATCGACGATCCTGCCGAAATGCGGGAGTTACTTGATCTCGGTGTGGATGGCATTATGACCGATCGCATCGAGGTGCTGCGCGATGTCCTGACCGCCCGGGGCCAATGGCCCTCCGGCGCCTGACCCCGGGAGAGAGCCATGTCCAGCTCCGCCACCGACGCGCCGCCCGCCGGCGACCAGGCAAGCCCGAGCACCCGCCGCGAACGGGTCGGCTGGTACTTCTACGACTGGGCCAACTCGGCGTTCTCCACCACGGTCATCGCGGTCTTCCTCAGCCCGTACCTGACCGCGATCGCCAAGGACGCGGCCAACTGCACCGGGGACGCCTGCGGCGACGCCCGGCTCTACCCGCTCGGCCTGCCGGTCTCGCCGCTGTCCTTCTACGCGTACGTGCTCTCGCTGTCAGTGATCCTGCAGGTGCTGGTCCTGCCGATCACCGGCGCGCTGACCGACCGGACCCGCCACCGCAAGAAGTTGCTGGCGCTGTTCGCCTACATCGGCGCCGCCGCGACCTGTGGCTTCTTCTTCCTCACCGGCGACAACTACTTGTTGGGCGGTGGCCTGTTCCTGGTCGCGAACGTCTCCTTCGGCGCCAGCATCGTCGTCTACAACTCCTTCCTGCCGAGCCTGGCCAACCCCGACGACCGGGACCGGGTGTCCAGCCTCGGTTGGGGCATGGGGTATGTCGGCGGCGGTGTGCTGCTGCTGGTCAACCTCGCCGCGTACTACTTCAAGACCGACGACACCGAAGGTCTGATCGTGCGGATCTCGCTGGCC
>JAKEEW010000479.1 GCA_022616375.1 Sporichthyaceae bacterium | reverse complement strand
GGTAGCGCCGGCGGCGTCAGCGCCAACGGCCACGGCCTCAGCCGGGTCGGGCGCGAAGACCTGAGTAGCCCAGACCAGGTAGTAGTACAGCGCGATCACGGTGTTCACCCCCATGATCACGGCCAACCAGCCGAGCCCGCCATCCACCGCGGCGCCAAACACGGCGACCTTGGCGAACAGCCCGATCAGCCCCGGGGGCAGCCCGGCCAGGCAAGCCAGGAAGAACGCCAGCGCGACCGCGGCCCAGGGCCGGCTGCGGAACAGACCGCGGTAGTCGACCAGCCGGTTCGCCGGGCGGTCCCGGGCGACCAGCGCGGTCACCGCGAACGCGCCGAGGTTCATCACCGCATACACCAGCAGGTAGGTGACCGTCACCAGCAATGCCGAGTCGATGGACAGCTCGGCCGAGCCCGGCGCGAGCGCAGCCGCCAGCGGCACCAGCGCGTATCCGGAGTGCGCGATCGAGGACCAGGCGAGCAGCCGGACCGCGTGCCGCTGGCGCAGCGCTACCAGGTTGGCCAGGGTCATGGTCAGCGCGGCGAAGATGCCCAGCAGCGGACCCCAGACCGAGATGTAGGGCGCGAAGCCGAGGCCGAGGATCAGCAGCAGCCCGGCGAATCCGGCCGCCTTGGATACCACCGACAGGTAGGCCGCCACCGGGATCGGCGCGCCTACATAGGTATCGGGCAGCCAGGTGTGGAACGGCACCGCGGCGACCTTGAACGCGAACCCGACCAGGGTGAGCACGACCCCGAGCCCGACCACCGGCGACTCCAGCGACACCTGGTCCAGGGCGGCGGCCAGGTTGGCGAGGTGGATGGATCCGCCGGTCGCGCCGTACAGCACGGAGATCCCGTACAGCGTCACCGAGGTCGCCACCACCGAGGTCAGGAAGAACTTCAGCGCAGCTTCGCTGGCCCGGCGGTCGGCCCGGTCGATCGCGACCAGCGCGAACGCCGGCAGCGAGACCACCTCGAGAGCGATGAGCAGGGTGATCAGGTCCCGCCCGGCGGCCATCACCAGGGCACCGGTGACCGAGCAGAGGAGCAGGAACCAGTACTCCCCGGCCGGAAGCCGCCGATCCGCGATCTCCGGTGCCGACATCAGCACCACGACCAGCGCCGCACCCAGGGTCAGCAACTGCAGGATCAGCGTCAGGCTGGTGACCTCGTACGAGCACTGCCCGGCGAGCTCCGCTCCGGTTCCGCCGGGCAGGCAGAACGTCTGCCGCGGCGCGCCGCGCAGTGGGAGCAGCGCGACCAGTGCCGCGGCCAGGCCGAGCCCGGCCAGCCAGCCGAGCCCGGCCTTGCGCGCCGCGGGCAGGAACAGATCGGCGACCAGCACCGCGAACGCGGTCACCGCCACGATCACCGGTGGTGCGATCGCCGCGTAGTCGATCGACTGGACCAGCGAAGGAGCCGACGCCAGCGCCATCAGCCGATCACCCCGAACAGCGCCTGCACGGCCGGATCGGTAACCCCGAGCAGCAGCCGCGGCCACAACCCGGCCAGCACGATCAGCGCGACTAGTGGCGCCCACGACACCCACTCGATCGCGCTCACGTCACCGAGCAGTCCCGGCTCCCGCCACCGTGCCAGGCTCTCCCCCATCGCCACCCGGCGGAGCATGACCAGCAGGTAGACCGCCGTGAGCAGGGTGCCGAGCCCGGCCAGCACCATCAGCACCAGGAACAGCGCCCGGTTCAGCTCGGCCGCCGGCTCGAACGAACCGAGCAGCGTGAGCAGCTCACCCCAGAACCCGGCCAGTCCGGGCAACCCGAGCGAGGCAACCGCGGCGAACGCGAGCAGCCCGCCCAGGCGCGGGGTGCGCTGGTAAAGCCCGCCGCCCAGCACGGTCATGTCCGCGCTGTGGTGCCGATCCTTGATCGCGCCGGCCAGGAAGAACAGCAGCCCGGTGATCAGGCCGTGGGCGATGTTCGCGAACAGCGCTCCGTTCACCCCGACCGGGGTCAGCGTGGCGATCCCGAGCAGTACGAACCCCATGTGCCCGACCGAGGAGTAGGCGATCAGCCGTTTGAGATCGCGCTGCGCCAGGCAGATCAGCGAGCCGTAGATGATCCCGACCACGGCCAGCGCACCGAGGTAGGGTGCGAACGCGGCTGCGCCTTCGGGCAGGATCGGCAACGCGATCCGGACCAGCCCGTAGGTGCCCATCTTCAGCAGGACGCCGGCCAGCAGCACCGAACCGATCGTCGGCGCGGCGGTATGCGCGTCCGGCAGCCAGGTGTGCAATGGCCACATCGGCGCCTTGACCCCGAACCCGATCAGCAGCGCGAGGAACCCGAGCACCTGGGCACTGTGCGAGATCCCGCTGCCCCCGGACTCCGCCAGCGCGACCATGTCGAACGTGCCGGCCTGCACGTAGATCACCAGCAGGCCAAGCAGCATGATCGCGGAACCGAGCAGCGTGTACAGGATGAACTTGTAGGCCGCCGGTCGCCGGGTCTGCGGGTCACCCCAATCGGCGATCAGGAAGTACATCGGGACCAGCACGGTCTCGAAGAACACGAAGAACAGCACCAGGTCGAGGGCGACGAACGTGCCAAGCATGCCGACCTCGAGCAGCAACAGCAGCGCCAGCATCGGCCTGACCCGGCCCGACTCCGGCACTATCTTGAGACTGTAGATCGCACACAGGAAGGTCAGCAGCGCGGTCAGCACCACCAGGGGTAGCGCGATGCCGTCGATGCCGAGGTGGAAGCGCAGGTCAAGCGCGGGCGCCCAGGCCGCATCCAGGTCGAACTGCATCCGGTCGGCGGCGCCGTAGTCGAACCGGACCGCCAGCACCACCGCGACCGCCAAGGTCGCACCGGTGACCAGCACCGCCACCCACTGCGCGAGCGCGTCGCCGGCCCGGCCGCGCACCGCGAACAGCAGCACCGAGCCGGCCAGCGGCAGCGCGAGCAGTGCGACGGTGAGCGCGCTCACCGGGCCACCGCCGCGACCGAGATCCCGATCACCAGGCTGCCGACCAGCATCCCGGTGAGGTAGGCCTGGACGTTGCCGGTCTGCAGCCGGCGCAACACCCCGCCGAGTGCGCGGGCACCGTCGCCGGATCCGCGAACAGACGCGTCGACCACGTCGTCGACCCGAAGGACGGCGCGGGCCAGCGCGAACGCCGGCCGGACGAACAGCCGGTCGTAGAGCCGATCGATGCCGAACCCGTCCTCCACCGTGGGCCGGAACCGCCCGAGGAACGCGTCGGCCAGATCGGCGCCCTGATTGGCATGCCAGCGCCGATACACGAACAGGAACGCGCCAGTGATCGCCACGACCGACAACGCCGCAGTCGCGAGCTGCGGCGCCAACGACGTATGTGCCACCGATCCTGCTTCCCCACCGGGCAACCAGCGCGGAAGCCAACGCGCGGACAGCCCGGCGAATCCGAGCAGTGCGGTTGGCACGGCAAGCGCGATCAGCGTCCAGGTCATCGCGGCCGGGCCGTCGTGAGCC
>JAKEEW010000062.1 GCA_022616375.1 Sporichthyaceae bacterium | reverse complement strand
GGAGGAGTCGATAGTGGAGCTATGGCGACTCTCGACTTCGTAGCCGGTCGTCGCCTGGGCGGCGATCCGCGCCGCCGACGACTTGGGAGACACACCCTAGGGCTCGAACTTGTAGCCGAGCCCGCGCACCGTCACGATGTGCCGCGGGTTCGCCGGATCCGGTTCGATCTTGGCTCGAAGCCGCTTGACGTGGACGTCCAGGGTCTTGGTGTCGCCGACGTAGTCCGATCCCCAGATCCGGTCGATGAGCTGCATCCGGGTCAGCACCCGGCCGGAGTTGCGCAGTAGGAACTCCAGCAGCTCGAACTCCTTGAGCGGTAGCTGCACCGGGCCACCGTTGACCGTGACCACGTGCCGTTCCGCGTCCAGCCGCACCGGTCCGGCCTCGACCGTGGCGACGGCCTGCGCCTCCGGCTCGCCCTGCCGACGCAGCACCGCCCGGATCCGGGCGACCAGCTCACGCGAGGAGAACGGCTTGGTGACGTAGTCGTCCGCGCCGAGCTCGAGCCCGACTACCTTGTCGACCTCGCTGTCCTTGGCGGTCAGCATGATCACCGGCACATTCGACCGCTGCCTGATCTGCCGGCACACCTCGGTGCCCGGCAGCCCGGGCAGCATGAGATCCAGGAGCACCAGGTCGGCGCCGGAACGCTCCATTTCCTCCAGCGCGCCAGGGCCGGTGGTCGCTACCGCGACCTCGAAGCCCTCCTTGCGCAGCATGTAGGACACCGCATCGACAATGGACTCCTCGTCCTCGACGATGAGCAGTCGGGTCACGGCGTGGCCTCCCGTAATGGTTGGGTGTGCGCGGCTTCGAACAACGGCAACGCGATCGTGAACGTGGATCCGGAGCCCTCGACGCTCCAGACCCGGACATCGCCGCCGTGGTTGTGCACCACGTGCTTGACGATCGCCAGGCCGAGCCCGCTGCCCCCAGTGGACCGGGACCGGGCCGGGTCGACCCGGTAGAACCGCTCGAAGATCCGGTTCTTCTCCGGTTCCGGGATCCCGACTCCCTGGTCGGACACGGTGATCTCGACGGTGCGGCCCTCGCTGTCGGTGCCGATCCCGATCGCCACCCGGGTTTCCCCCGGGCTGTAGTTCACCGCGTTCTCCACGATGTTGCCCAGTGCGGTAGCCAGTTGCCGTTCATCGCCGAGCACCTTCAGGCCCTGGACACCGCCGGCGTGCACGTCGATCCGGTTCGCCGCCGCGATCGACCGGGTGCGGTCGATCGCGGACTGGACCAGGTCGTCGACCAGCACCGGTTCGGCCCGGCTCCCGGCCTCTCTGGCCTGCAGCCGGGACAGGTCGATCAGCTCCTGCACCAGCCCGGTCAGGCGGGCCGACTCGTGCTGCATCCGGTCGGCGAACCGGCGGACCGCTTCCGGGTCGTCGCTGGCGCTGCCCACCGCCTCGGCCAGCAGGGCCAGCGCACCGACCGGGGTCTTCAGCTCGTGGCTGACGTTGGCTACGAAGTCCCGGCGGATCGCCTCCAGCCGGCGCGACTCGGTCCGGTCCTCGACCAGGACCAGGACCAGCCGGACCCCGAGCGGGGCCACCCGGGCGGACATCGCCAGCGGCGGCTCGTGCCGCTTCCCGGAAGGGAGGTCGAAATCGATCTCTCGGATCTCACCGTCCCTGCGGACCGCCCTGGCCTGCTCGAGCAGCGGCGCCGCGAGCAGCCGATCGCCCTGCACCAGGCCTAGTGCGTAGGCGGTCGGGCTGGCCTTGACCACGGTGTCGGTTTGATCAAGCACGACGGCGGACGAGCGCAGCACCGACAGCACGTTGCTCACCGCCAGCGGCAGCACCGGCTCGGGCGCCGGAGCCGGGTCGACCCGGTCCCGCTCGCTGATCCGGAACGCCAGACCGGCCGCGAACCCCGTGATCAAACCGACGCCGGCGGCCACGATTCCAGCGGAGACGACGGGGTCCATCTATGCCGTGTCTCCTGGTGCGCGACCCGAACACCTGCTCACGTCTCGATGGTAGGTCCCGCCGCCGGCCGGACTAGACTGTTGATCACCCCGGGACGGCAAAGCTCCATCAATGTTCACGTTCGGTATCCGGGCCGTTCACCGACCCACCGCCAGCCATTTGGTCCCCATCGGTTAGCTATGCACGACACTGTGTGGCGTTAGCCATGCGGATACCTGACAGCCAGTAGCCGGAGCCGTTTCATGCGCGATCTTTACCACGAAGAGCTCGACGCGATCAGTGATCAGCTGGTCGAGATGACCAGGCTGGTCAGCTCCGCGATGAGTCGGGCCGCCACGGCGCTGCTGGACGCCGACCTCGGGCTGGCCGAGGGTGTGATCGCCGGCGACGAAGACGTCAACGCGATCCAGCACGCGCTGGAGGACAGCGCCCTGCAGTTGCTGGCCAGGCAGCAGCCGGTGGCCACCGACCTGCGGACCATCGTGGCGAGCCTGCGGATGAGCGCCGACCTGGAGCGGATGGGCGATCTTGCGGTGCACGTCGCGAAGGTCACCCGGCGGCGTTACCCGGCCTCGGTGGTGCCGCCGGAGCTACGTTCGACCGTGCTCCAGATGGGTCACGTGGCCGAGCGGATCGTGGCCAAGGCCGGCAGCGTGATCGCCGGCAAGGACGTCGAGGTTGCGCTCGAGCTGGCCCACGACGACGACGAGATGGACAAGCTGCACCGCGAGCTTTACCGCATGATCTTGTCCAAGGACTGGGCGCACGGGGTGGAGACCGCGGTCGACGTCAGCCTGTGCGGCCGCTACTACGAGCGCTACGCCGATCACGCCGTCTCGGTGGCCAACCGGGTGGTGTTCCTGGTCACCGGCGCCTGGGCCGCCGACCAGGCCGAGCCGGTCAGCTAGCCGCTACGACCCATCGTGCGTGGCCGGCAGGGTGAGACCTGGCCACCCCGAGGCTTAGCCGCGGCCCTGATTACGGACCGCTTCGATCGCTGCCGCGGCACCCTCGGGGTCCAGGTACTCCCCGCCCGAGGTGACCGGCTGGTACTGCGCGTCGAGCCGGTAGACCAGCGGGAACCCGGTCGGGATGTTCAGCCCGGCGATGTCCGCGTCGGAGATCCGATCCAGGTGCTTGACCAGCGCCCGCAGCGAGTTGCCGTGCGCCGCAACCAGCACGATCGGGTGGGCACTCAGATCGGGCACGATCGCGTCGTACCAGTACGGCAGCGCCCGGACCACCACGTCGGCCAGGCACTCGGTGCGCGGCCTCAGCTCCGGCGGGAGCGCGGCATAGCGCGGGTCGTGGAACTGGGAGAACTCGTCGTCCTCGGGTAGCGGCGGGGGCGGCACGTCGTAGGACCGACGCCAGAGCATGAACTGCTCCTCGCCGTACTGAGCCAAGGTCTGCGCCTTGTCCTTACCCTGCAGCGCGCCGTAGTGCCGCTCGTTGAGCCGCCAGCTGCGCCGGACCGGGATCCACAACCGATCGCAGGCGTCCAAGGTGAGTTGGGCGGTCTTGATCGCGCGCCGCTGCACCGAGGTGTGCACCACATCGGGGAGCAGCCCACGCTCGGCCAGCTGCTGGCCGCCCTTGATCGCCTCGGCTTCTCCCTTGGCGGTCAGCTCGACGTCGACCCAGCCGGTGAACAGGTTCTTGGCGTTCCAGTCGCTCTCACCGTGCCGGAGGAACACCACGGTGTAGGTCTGGCCAGCCACGATGCGCCAGCCTAGCGGTCAGTCGGTGCGCTCGAGCAGGTGGGCGAACGCGGCCAGGTTGGTGGTCGGCTCGCCGCGTTTGAGCCGCCAGTCCCATTCGCGGCGGATCGCACCGGCGAAGCCGAGCTCGAGGATCGTGTTGAAGGACTCGTCCGCCGTTTCGAGCACGGCCCCGAGCAGCCGGTCCACGGTGGCCGCGCTGAGCTCGGCCAAGGGGACCTTCCCGGCCAGGTAGATGTCGCCAAGCGGATCCAGCGCGAAGGCCGGGCCGTGGCTGCGCAGATTGCGCCGCAGCAGCCAGTGGTAGACCGCCTCTTGGTTCTCCTCCGGGCGGCGGGCCACGAAAGCGTTGACCGACACGGTGTGACCGCCGACGACCAGCGAACAGGTGGTCGCCTGCTTGCGGACCCCGGGCAGGGTGACCACGAAGCTGTTCGGCGCAGACTCGGACCAGTCCAGCTCGGAGTCGGTGAGGTAGCCACGCACCACTGCCGCCGCGGCGGCAGTGGGGTCGCTCATCAGCCCACCAGCTCCCTGTCCTTGACCAGCTCGCTCACTCGCTCGTCCAGCGCCCCGGTGTACACGTCGAGCATCCGGGCCGCGGTCGCCGACCAACCGAACCGTACGGCATGGTCCAGCGCGCCGACGGCCAACTCGGCCCGCAGCCGCGGGCTGTCGACCACGCCGCGCAGCACCTCAGCGTAGGTGTCAGGATCGTGCCCGGCTACCAGCAGGCCGGACTGGCCGTGCTGGACCGCGGTGGTCAGCCCGCCGACCGCGGCGGCGACCACCGGGGTGCCGCAGGCCTGCGACTCGAGCGCCACCAGGCCGAACGACTCGTTGTAGGAGGGCACCACGGTGACGCAGGCGGCCCGGAACCAGTCGGCCAGCTCCGGCTGCGGCACGGCCGGGGCGAACCTGACCAGGTCGGCCACGCCCAAGCTGCGGGCCAGGTCGGACAGGTGCGCGGGCGAGGCACAGCCGGTGCCGCTCGGCCCGCCGACGATCGCAACGGTCAGCCGGCCGCGCAGCGACGGGTCCGCGGCCACCATCCGAGCGGTTGCCCTGACCAGGATGTCCGGGGACTTCAACGGCTGGATCCGGCCCACGAACAGCAGCACCGAACCGTCGACCGGCAGCCCGAGCCGGGCCCGCGCCTCGGCGGCGTCGCCGGGGCGGAACAGCTCCAGGTTCACGCCGGGCTGGACGGTCACCACCCGATCGGAATCCGCGCCGTACAGGCCAACCAGCTGGGCGGCCTCGTCGTCGGTGTTCGCGACCAGCCGGTCGCTGGCGGCGACCACCTGGGCCTCACCGATGATCCGGGAGGATGGCTCGGGCACATCGCCTTCCGCCAGAAACGCGTTCTTCACCCTGGCCATGGTGTGCATCGAGTGCACCAGTGGCACTCCCCAGCGCTCCTTGGCCAGCCAGCCGACCTGCCCGGACAGCCAGTAGTGGGAGTGAACAAGATCGAAGTAGCCGGGCTCGCGCCGCGCCTCGACCCGGAGCACGCCGGAGGTGAACGCGCACAGCTGGGCCGGCAGGTCCTCCTTGGACAGGCCCTCGTACGGCCCGGCGGAGATGTGCCGCACCTTCACGCCGTCGGCTAGCTCGACAACCGGGGGCAAGACACCGGTGGTGGCTCTGGTGAAGATCTCTACCTCGGTGCCCATCGCGGCCATCCGCTTGGCCAGCTCGACGATGTAGACATTCATGCCGCCGGCGTCGCCGGTGCCCGGCTGGTGCAGTGGCGAGGTATGCACGGACAGCACCGCGATGCGCTGGGGCACCCGGCGGACTGGCAATACAGTCACTTGACCACCTCGGAGACTAGAACCGGCGGTGATCTTCCCGGATTCCCGATATGTCAGGATCGGTGCGTGACAAATCCCACTCCCGGCGTTGACCAGCACCGGGGCACCGCAGTGATCACGGGCGCAAGCAGCGGAATCGGTGCCGCCACCGCCCGCCGGCTGGCCGCCGAGGGCTTCCAAGTCGTCCTCGGCGCGCGCCGGCTGGACCGGATTACTGCGCTTGCCGTCGAGCTTGGCGGCCGAGCCATGCCGCTCGATGTCACCGACGACTCCTCGGTTGCCGAGTTCGCCGCCGCGGTGGACAGCTGCTCGGTCCTGGTCAACAACGCCGGCGGGGCTCGCGGGCTAGACCCGATCGCCTCCGCCAAGGTGTCCGACTGGCAGTGGATGTACGACGTCAACGTGCTCGGCGTGCTGCGGATGACGCAAGCGCTGCTGCCGGCACTGATCGCGAGTGGCGCCGGCCACGTCGTGCTGATCGGGTCGACCGCCGGCCGGATCGTGTACGAGGGTGGCGCCGGATACACCGCGGCCAAGCACGCCGCGGCCGCGCTGAGCGAGACCCTGCGCCTCGAGCTGTCCGGGCAGCCGGTCCGGGTCACCGAGATCGCACCCGGGATGGTGCGCACCGACGAGTTCGCGATGAAGCGGTTCGACGGCGACCGGGCGCGGGCCGAGGCGGTCTACGCCGGGGTGGCCGAGCCGCTGACCGCGGATGACATCGCCGACTGCGTGGCCTGGTGCGTGACCCGACCGCCGCACGTGGACGTGGACCTGCTGGTCGTGAAGCCGCTGGCCCAGGCCGCGCAGCACAAGGTCCACCGGGTCGACCCGAAGCCCGCCGGCTCCCCCTGAGTCGAACCGCCCCCGGCGGGTGGTGGTTTCGCGAACGTACGGGGATACCCGGCCCAGGTCGGGTATCCCCGTACACGCGGACAACAGCACTCGGGCGGACGCGGTAGGGACGACCGCAGCGCCTACCCGAAGACGTCGACCCGGTGCACGCCCGGCAGCTCGGCCAGCGCGTCGGCGATGTGCACCAGCCCGTTCTCGCGCGGTGACTTGGCCCGGCCGTGCAGCACCCGGGCTCCCCCACTGGCCGGCTCGACCCGGCGGATCGAGACCGGCCCGAGGATCGACTCGATCGCATTCACCATCGCCGGCAGCGGCTGCTCGGCCGCGACCTCCAACACGAATGAGCGCCCCCGCCGGGGTGGGAACACCTCGCGCTCGACCCACTTCAGCGGCAGCAGGACGAGCAGCGCGATGGCCGCGGTGATGATCGCGGCCTCGTACGCACCGAGCCCGGCCGCGACCCCGATCGCCGCGGTCACCCACAACGAGGCCGCGGTGGTCAGCCCGAGCACCCGGAACTGGTCGCGCAGGATCGCGCCCGCGCCGAGGAACCCGATCCCACTGGCCACCTGGGCGGCGATCCGGGTCGGATCGCCGCCGGCCGCGCCGACCCCGGCCAGCGTGAACAGGCAGGCGCCGAGCCCGACCAGGACGTGCGTGCGCAAGCCCGCAGGCTGCTGGCCGAACTCGCGGTCCAGTCCGATCAGCGCGGCGGGGATCAGCGCGAGCAGCACTCGCGCGGCCACCTCGTACGCCTCGATCTGGCCCACCGAGCCATCCTCCCGCGACCGGTCCCCCGACCGGCGCAACGACGCCCGATCAGCCGACGTCGGCCAGTGCCGCCTCGAACGCGTCGTACTCGCGCTGGCCGAACAGGACGAACCGGACCTCCGCTACGGACGACCCGGCCGCCAGCACGGTAGCGACCGCGATCCGGGCCGCGTCGTCGATCGGCCAGCCATAGACACCCGCGGAGACCGCGGGAAACGCGACGGTCTGCGCGCCGAGCTCGTCGGCGACCCGCAGCGACTCCCGAAACGCCGAAGCCAGCAGCGCGGACCGGTCCTCGCTCGGGCTGTACACCGGACCCACGGTGTGGATGACCCACCGGGCCGGTAGCTCACCGGCGGTCGTGGCTACCGCCTGCCCGCTCGGCAGCCCGCGGGGATACTCGGTGACCCGTAGCTCCCGGCACTCGGCCAGGATCTGCGGCCCGCCGCGGCGATGGATCGCGCCGTCTACCCCGCCGCCGCCGAGCAGGCTCGAGTTCGCCGCGTTGACGACCGCGTCGACCGGCTGCTCGGTGATATCGCCAAGCACCAGCGTGACCTTCATGTGATCTCCCATGGGCAACGGTATCGGCGGCATACGCGTCACCACTGCAGACAGAGTCAATGACGACATATCGGAGTGTTGCCGCCATGCCTGCCCGCCGTCTCGCCCTCGCCGCGACCGCCGCTGCCGCGCTCAGCCTCCTCCTGACCGGCTGCAACGGATACGGCATCAGCTCGGGTGGGGCGGCGGCGCCGGCCGCCGGCCGGCAGCCGACCGTGCCGGTCGCGGCGACCCCGACGCCGACCCCGGAACCGACCCCGACGCCGACTCAGACTCCGACCGCGACCCCGACGCCCGCCCCGAAGCCCAAGCCCAAGGCGTTACTGCGGCTGGGTGACCGCAGCACCAAGGTGCGCGAGCTGCAGGTGCGGCTGGCCAGACAGGACGTGTTCTCGCACGCCGTCACCGGCTACTTCGGCCCGGTCACCAAGCGCGCGGTGCTCGACTTCCAGGCCGAGCGCGATCTGGACAAGCTCGGCTACGTCGACCGCAAGACCTGGTCCGAGTTGGTCGAGCGGACCGGCACGGTGACCAACGACGACATGTTCCCCAAGCCCGCCGGCCCGTCCGACGCGACCCTGCACGAGAGCTGCCTCACCGGCCGTGCGGTGTGCGTCGACAAGACCACCCGCACCCTGCGCTGGGTCGTGGACGGCGAGGTGCAGTACTGGATGGCGGCCCGGTTCGGCGCGCAGTCGACCCCGACCGACGAGGGTATCTTCTCGATCGCGTGGAAGGACCGCGACCACATCTCGTCCATCTACGAGTCGAGCATGCCGTTCTCGATGTTCTTCAGCGGCGGTCAGGCGATCCACTACTCGGCCGACTTCGCCTCGGTGGGCTACGACGGCGCCTCGCACGGCTGCGTCAACGTCCGGGTCTGGAGCCTGGTCGAGCGGCTGTTCGACGACACCAAGGTCGGCGACCAGGTGGTCGTCTACTGGAGCTAG
>JAKEEW010000478.1 GCA_022616375.1 Sporichthyaceae bacterium | reverse complement strand
GCTACCCGCAGTAGCCCGCCATGGCGTGGCGGGAATCGAGCTGCTGGCGGCGGGTGGCCACCTCGAGGAGGCGGATCAGATGGCAGAGCCGAAGCGTCCTGCCCGGGTCGCGGTCGACATCGGTGGCACCTTCACCGACCTGGTCCACCTCGACGCCGACGGCGGGATCGGGCTGCAGAAGACGCTGACCACGCCGGGCCGATTCGAGGAAGCGGTGATGAGCACCTTCACCGACGCGCGGCTCGACGAGGTGGGGCGGGTGGCGTTCCTGGCGCACGGGACCACGGTGGTGATCAACGCGCTGACCGAGCGGACCGGCGCGCCGACCGCGCTGCTGACCACCCGGGGCTTCAAGGACGTGCTGGAGATCGGCAGGGCGAACCGTCCTGACCTCTACAACCTGCTGTACCGCAAGCCGGTCCCGTTCGTGCCGCGGTGGCTGCGGCTGGAGGTGACCGAACGGGTGTCCTACCAGGGCGCGGTGCTCACCCCGCTCGACGAGGACGACGTGCGCCGCGCGGTCGCGGCGGCGCGGGCTGGGGGCGTGGAGGCGGTCGCCATCTGCTTCCTGCACTCCTACGCCAACCCGGCGCATGAGCGCCGCGCCGCCGAGCTGGTGCGGGAGCTGTGGGCCGAGGCGGCCGTCAGCGTCTCGTCGGAGCTGACCAACGAGTGGCGCGAGTACCAGCGCACCTCCACGGTGGTGCTGGACGCGTGCGTCAAGCCGGTGGCGGCCACCTACCTGACGAACCTCGCGAGGCTGCTGGACGACGCCGGCGTGACGCCGCGGGCGCGGCACGCGATGCAGTCCAACGGCGGGGTGTCGCGCTTCGAGGTGGCCGCGCGGGCACCGCTCAACCTGGTCGAGTCCGGCCCGGTCGGCGGCGTGATCGGCGCGGCCGAGCTGGGCAAGGCGATCGGGGAGCGCAACATCCTGACGCTCGACATGGGCGGCACCACCGCCAAGTCGTCGCTGGTCGAGGACGGCGTGGTCACCGTCTCCAGCGACTACCACATCCAGCGCGGCCCCCGGTTCGCCGGGTACCCGATCAAGCTGCCGGTGGTCGACATCGTCGAGATCGGCGCGGGCGGCGGGTCGATCGCCTGGTTCGACCCGGCCGGCGCCCTCAAGGTCGGGCCGCGGTCGGCCGGCGCGGAGCCGGGACCGGCCTGCTATGGCCGTGGCGGCATGCGGCCGACCGTCACCGACGCCAACCTGATCGCGGGCCGCCTGGACCCCGACTACTTCCTCGGCGGCAGGCTGCGCCTGGACGCCACCGCCGCGCGCACGGCGCTGCGGCCGGTGGCGGGGGCCACCGGGGTGGATGTCGAGCAGGCCGCGCTCGGCGTGATCCGCATCGCCAACGCCAACTTGAGCCAGCTGCTGCGCCAGCTGTCGGTGCGCCGCGGCCGCGACATCCGCGAGTTCGCCGTCGTCGCGTTCGGCGGCGGCGGCCCCATGCACGCCACCGCGCTGGCACGCGAGCTGGGTGCCCGGCGGGTGATCGTGCCGGTCGCCCCCGGCCACTTCTCCGCCTGGGGGATGCTCGCCGCCGACCTGCGCCACGACCTGGTCCAGACCCACGTCGCCCGGGTCGACCACGCCGACCTGGCGGAGCTGGCCGCGGTCTGGGAGAAGCTGGAGGCCGACATGACCGCCACCTTCGCCGACGAGGGCGTGCCGCCGGCCGCGGTGACGTTCGCGCGCGGCGCGGACATGCGCTACGCCGGGCAGGAGCACACCGTCAACGTGCCGATCCCCGGCGGCGTGTTCCTCGACACCGCCCGCGACGACATCCACGAGGCGTTCGCCGCCGCCCACGAGCGGCTGTACACCTTCCGGCTCCACGGCACCCCGGCCGAGATCGTCAACTGCCGGCTCACCGGCCACGGCACGGTCGACAAGCCCGGCCAGGCCCAGCTCGGCGCCGCCGACCTGGCGGCAGCGCGCAAGGGCCGGCGGGAGGTCCACTTCGACGAGCTGGGCCTGCACCCCGCCGCGGTGTACGAGCGCGGCCACCTCGGCGCGGGCACCTCGCTGCACGGCCCGGCCGTCATCGAGGAGCCGGCCGCCACCACCGTGGTGTTCCCCGACCAGTCGGTGCGCGTGGACGAGGTCGGCAACCTCATCGTGGAGCGGGCGGTGGCCCGGTGACCGGTCTTGCGGCCACCCCTAGCGGCGAGGTCGACCCGTTCACCATCGAGATCATCAAGGACGGGCTCGTCTCGATCAGCAACGAGATGTTCATCGCGCTCGGCCGCACCGCGATGTCCACGATCATCTACGAGGTCCTCGACTACGCCTGCGGGCTGCTGGACGCCGACGGCCAGGTGATCACCCAGGGCAACGGCGTCACCGGCTTCCTCGGCGTGCTCAACTTCGCCGTCCGCCACACCCTGGAGAAGTTCGGCCGCGACGGGCTCGCCGACGGCGACGTCATCATCGTCAACGACCCCTACTTCGGGGGCGGCACGCACCTGTCCGACGTGGTGCTGGTGGTGCCGATCTTCCACGACGGCCGGCTGGTCGCGTTCTCGGCGTGCAAGGCGCACTGGACCGAGGTGGGCGGCAAGGACCCCGGGTCGTGGACCACCGACGCCACCGAGGTCTTCCAGGAGGGCCTGCAGTTCCCGTGCGTGAAGCTGTACGACGCCGGCACGGTCAACCAGGCCGTGGTGGACATCATCGACGCGAACGTGCGGCTGCCGCAGATGACGCTCGGCGACATGCACGCGCAGGCGGCGTCGCTGCGGCTGGGCGCGCGCCGCTTCCTCGAGCTGGTCGGCAAGTACGGCTGGCCGGTGGTGCAGGCGTCCATCGACGCCCAGCTCGACTATGGCGAGCGCATGACCCGCCTGGAGCTGGGACGGCTCCCCGACGGGGTCTACGAGGCCACCGACCAGATCGACGACGACGGCATCGGCAACGGGCCGTTCCTGGTCAAGGTGCGCGTCACCATCCAGGGTGAGGAGGTCACCTGCGACTTCACCGGCACCCACCCGCAGGTGCCCGGCCCGGTCAACTGCACCCTGCCTGGCCTGCACTCCGGGGTGCGGACCCTGGTCAAGGCGATCACCAGCCCGGAGATCCCGGTCAGCGAGGGGTGCTTCCGGCCCGTCACGGTGATCTGCCCGCCCGGGACGGTCTTCACCGCCGAGCGGCCCGCGCCGGTCTCCACCTACTGGGAGACCATGAACTACGTCACCGACCTGATGTGGAAGGCGCTCGCGCCGGTGGTGCCCGAGCGGCTGCCGGCTGGCCACTTCCTGTCGGTCTGCGGCCTGGTCCTGGCCGGCAACCACCCCGACACCGGCGACCTGTTCCTGCTGGTCGAGCCGCAGGCCGGCGGCTGGGGCGGGGCGGCGGGCAAGGACGGCG
>JAKEEW010000477.1 GCA_022616375.1 Sporichthyaceae bacterium | reverse complement strand
GGCTGGGTGTGCGCCACGTCCTGCCGATCACCACGTCGGACGATCTCGCCAAGGTGATCGTGGACCGGCCCGGCAGCGACGACCTGCGGTTGGGTGATGTGGCCGAGGTGGTGGAGAACCACCAGCCGCTCATCGGCGACGCGTTGGTCGACGGTGGGCCGGGTCTGCTGATGGTGATCGAGAGGTTCCCCGGTGCCAACACGCGCGAGGTGACCCGACAGGTCGAGGCGGCGCTGGAGTCGATGCGGCCAGGGCTGGCCGGCATCACGGTCGACACGACGGTCTACCGCTCCGCCAGCTACCTCGAGACCAGTCTGGACCGGCTCTCGCTGGCCCTGTTGATCGGTGGCCTGCTGGTGCTGGTGCTGCTCGCCCTGCTGCTCTTCGACTGGCGCTCGGTCGTGCTGGGTGCTGCCGCGATCGCGCTGTCGGTCACGGCTGCGGCCCTGGTGCTGCATCTGCGTGGGGCCACCTTCAACGTGGTGGTGCTGGCCGGCCTGACCATGGCCGTGACCGTCATCGTCGGTGACGCGATCCGTGACGTGGCGAGCATCCACGACCGCCTGCGGGAGCACCGGGCCAGCGGTGCGAGCGGCTCGACCGCCACCGTCATCGCGCAGGCATGCCTGCAGCTTCGCCGCCCGCTGGGCTGGGCGACGCTGGTGATCGTCGCCGCGACAGCGCCGCTGCTGCTGGCCGGTGGCGTGGTCGGGTCGTTCCTGCGCCCGCTGGCCGTGTCGTATCTGCTGGCCACCGTCGCCTCCATGGTGGTGGCGCTGACCGTCACGCCCGCGCTGGCGATGGTGCTGCAGTCCGGTCGCGGCCGGGTGAGCGGACCCGACCCGAGCCCCGCCCGGCGCGCGCCGCTGGCGGGAGTGATCACCCGGCTGCAGCGCTCATACTCCGAGGCGTTGGCCGCGACGCTGCGCCGCTCCGGCGCGATCGTCGCGGGCGCGGCGGTCGTGGGCCTGGTGGTGCTCGCCGCACTGCCACTGCTGGGCAGCCGGCAGCTGCTTCCCGCCGCGCAGGACCGTGACCTCGTGATCGGCTGGGACGCGGCCCCGGGCACCTCGCAGCCGGAGATGGTGCGGATCACCGAGCGGGCCATCGCCGAGCTGCGACAGACCCCAGGGGTACGGGCGGTGGGTGCCCACGTGGGCCGGGCGGTCAGCTCCGACCAGGTGGTCGACACCGACTCGGGCGCCATCTGGCTGACCATCGACCCGGCGGCCAACTATCCGGCGACGGTCGATGCGATCAAACAGGTGGTGGCCGGCTACCCGGGCATGGACAGTGAGGTGCACACCTATCCGGAGGCTGTGCTGTCGCGCCAGCATGACGACATCGGGGCCGGTGTGGTGGTGCGCATCT
>JAKEEW010000476.1 GCA_022616375.1 Sporichthyaceae bacterium | reverse complement strand
TGGTGGGCCGCACGCCGGAGTGGCTCGGCAAGAAGATCCAGGCGCGCGAGGTGAAGCTCGCCGGGCTGGCCATCCTGGTGGTGCCGGTCACGGTGCTGGTGCTGACCGGGCTTGCCGCGGTCCTGGACGCCGGCACCTCGTCGCGGCTCAACGAGGGGCCGCACGGCCTCACCGAGATCCTGTACGCGTTCACCTCCCAGGCCAACAACAACGGCTCGGCCTTCGCCGGCCTGACCGGCAACACGCCCTTCTACAACCTCACCGGCTCGGTCCCGCTGTACTTCGGGCGCTTCCTGTTCATCCTGCCGGTGCTGGCGATCGCCGGCAGCCTCGCCGCCAAGGAGAAGGTCCCGGCCGGCCCGGGCACCTTCCGCACCGACAGCCCCCTGTTCGTCGGGCTGCTGATCGGGGTGGTCCTGATCGTCGGCGCGCTGACCTTCTTCCCGGTCCTGGCCCTCGGCCCGCTGGTCGAGCACCTGATCCAGGGCAGCGGGCAACTCTTCGGCTGACGACCTGCCCTGACGAGCACCTGAAAGGCACACAAGACGATGGCAACGCCTCTGGCAAGGCAGCAGCGGCTCTTCGAGCCGACGATCGTCCGGGGAGCGGTGATCTCCGCGTTCCGGAAGCTCGACCCGCGGGTGCAGGCCCGCAATCCCGTGATGCTCGTGGTCGCTGTCGGCAGCGTGCTGGTCACGCTGCGGTTCCTGGTGAACCTGCTCAACGGCGGCGGGCCGGGCGGCGTGTCGTTCACCGGCCAGGTCGCGCTGTGGCTGTGGCTCACCGTGCTGTTCGCCAACTTCGCCGAGGCGATGGCCGAGGGCCGTGGCAAGGCCCAGGCCGACGAGCTGCGCAAGACCCGCAAGGACACCGTCGCCACGCGGCTCCGCCGCGACGGCTCCACCGAGCAGGTCCCGGCCTCGGCGCTGCGCGAGGGCGACGAGGTCATGGTCCAGGCGGGCGAGGTCATCCCCGGCGACGGCGAGGTCGTCGAGGGGATCGCCTCGGTCGACGAGTCCGCCATCACCGGCGAGTCCGCCCCGGTCATCCGCGAAGCCGGCGGCGACCGCTCCGCCGTCACCGGCGGCACCAAGGTCCTGTCCGACTGGATCCGCGTGCGGATCACCGCCGAGCCGGGCAGGAGCTTCCTCGACAAGATGATCGCCCTGGTCGAAGGCGCCGCACGGCAGAAGACCCCGAACGAGATCGCCCTGTCGATCCTGCTGTCGATCCTCACGATCATCTTCCTGGCCGCGGTGGTCACACTGCAGCCGTTCGCGGCCTACTCCGGCAGCCGCGCCGACGTGGTCGTGCTGATCGCGCTGCTGGTGTGCCTGATCCCGACCACCATCGGGGCGCTGCTGTCGGCCATCGGCATCGCCGGCATGGACCGCATGGTGCGGCACAACGTCCTCGCCGTGTCCGGACGCGCGGTCGAGGCCGCCGGCGACGTCAACACCCTGCTGCTCGACAAGACCGGCACCATCACCCTCGGCAACCGCCAGGCGACCGAGCTCATCGCCCTGCCAGGC
>JAKEEW010000475.1 GCA_022616375.1 Sporichthyaceae bacterium | reverse complement strand
GTCTTCGATCATGAGGTGGCAGTCCAGCGGCAGCCGGGTGTGGTCGAGCAGGCTCTGCACGACCGGCAGCCCGATGGTCAGGTTCGGCACGAAGTGGTTGTCCATGACATCCACGTGCAGCCAGTCGGCGGTATCGGCCACCGCGGCCGCCTCGCCGGCGAGCCAGGCGAAGTCCGCGGACAGCAGGCTCGGCGCGATCTGCACACCCATACCCGGCAGCCTATTCAGGTGCGCCGGAGAAGGGCCAGGTACATCGCGTCGGTCCCGTGCCGGTGCGGCCACAGCTGCACGGTCGGGCCGTCGCCGAGATCGGGCACGCCGGGGAAGTACGGCCGCGCGTCGACCAACTCGAGATCGGTCCGGCCGCGCATCACGTCGGACACCACGACCCGGGTCTCGCCCAGGTGCGGCGAGCAGGTGACGTAGCCCACCAGACCGCCCGGACGAACCGCGTCCACGGCGGCGGTGAGCAGTCCGGTCTGCACCGGGCGGAGCGCTCCGATGTCGGCGGGCTGGCGCCGCCAGCGGGCCTCAGGACGGCGGCGCAGCGCACCGAGACCGGTGCACGGCACGTCCACCAGAACCCGGTCGAACGACCCGGCCGGCCAGGCCGGCACGGTGCCGTCGGCGACCACGGTCAGTGCCGTCACCTCGCCGCCAGGTAGTGCCGCCGAGCCCCGCAATGCCGCCGAGACCAGCTTCGCCCGGTGCGGTGCCCGCTCGACCGCGAGCAGCCTGGCACCCTGCGGCGCGGCCAGCGCGGCAAGCAGCGCCGCCTTTCCGCCCGGACCGGCACACAGGTCAAGCCAGTGGTTGTCCCGGCCGTCCACCGAAGCCGCGGCGAGCGCGAGCGTGACGAGCTGGCTGCCCTCGTCCTGGACCCCGGCCCGGCCGGCCCTGACCGGTTCGAGCGCGGTCGGGTCGCCGTGCTCCAGGGTGGCCGCGTACGGCGACCAGCGGCCCGGCTCGGCGCCGAGCTCCTGCAGCTCCGCGACCGTGGCCAGCCCGGGTCGGGCCACCAAGGACACCTTCGGTGCGGTGTTGTCGGCGACCAGCAGCTGCTCGGCTTCGGCCAGATCGCCGCCGAGTCCGTCGGCGAACGCGGTCACCACCCAGCGCGGGTGCGAGTGCCGCACGGCCAGGTGCCCGACCAGGTCCGAGTCGCGTGGCGGGGCGACCGTGGCCAGCCAGCCGTCCGGGTCGCGCTCGGCGACCCGGCGAAGCACCGCGTTGACGTACCGGGACGGTCCGGCGCCGGCCGCGATCCGGGCCAGGTCCACGGTCGCCGAGACCGCCGCGTGCGGCGGCACCCGGGTGCCGAGCAGCTGATGCGTGCCGAGTCTGAGCAGGTCGAGCAGGCCGGGATCGACCTCGCTCAGCGGGCGATCGACGCACGCGGCGAGCACCGCGTCCCAGGTCCCACGCCGGCGGAGCGTGCCGTATCCGAGCTCGACCGCGAACGCCGCGTCCCGGCCGGCCAGTCCGGCCTCGCGCAGGATCGCCGGCATCGCGAGGTTGGCGTACGCCTCCCGCTCGTCGACATCCCGGAGCAGGTCGTAGGCCGCCTTGCGGGCCGGATCGACGGTGATCGGAGCGCTCTTGGCCGGCCGGTGCCGGCGGGGCGGGCGGCCCGGCCGACCAGCTCGGCCATCGGCGCCGGCACGTGAGGTACTCATTCCAGCCGCTCCCCCGCGATCATCCGGATCCCCCGGGCCCAGTCCTGGGCCGGCATGAGCCGCTTGCCTTGCGCCTGCACCTCGCCGAGCAGGACCGGACCGCTGCCGGTGCCGACCCGGACCGCGTGCTTGTCGGCCGCCAGCTCGCCGGCCGCGAGCGCGGGTGGGCCCGGATGCGGCTGGCTCGGATGCGGCTGGCTCGGATGCGGCTGGCTCGGATGCGGCTGGCTTGGATGCGGCTGGCTCGGATGCGGCTGGCCGGGGTCCGGCTCGATCCGGCGGACCGGGCCGAGCTTGAGCCGCTCGCCGCGGAACGTGGTCCAGGCGCCCGGCTCCGGCGTGCAGGCCCGGATCCGCCGGTCGACGTGCTGGGCCGGCGCGCTCCAGTCCACCCGGGCGTCCGCGACGGTGAGCTTGTTCGCGTACGACACCCCGTCGCCGGCCTGCGGGACCGCGGTCAGTTCCCCGGTCTCGATCCCGTCCATGGTCGCCACCAGCAGCCTGGCGCCCGACACGGCCAGCCGGTCGAGCAGATCGCCACTGGTGTCGGCTGGCCCGATCGGCTCGGTGACCAGGCCGTACACCGGGCCGGTATCCAGGCCTTCCTCGATCAGGAACGTGCAGGCACCAGTCATGTCGTCACCGGCCAGCACGGCCCGCTGCACCGGCGCCGCACCGCGCCAGGCCGGCAGCAAGGAGAAGTGCAGGTTGACCCAGCCGAATCGCGGGATCGCCAGCGCCGCGGCCGGCAGCAGGGCGCCGTAGGCCACCACTGGCGCACAGTCCGGCGCGATCGCGCGCAACCGGTCGAGCAGCTCGGGGTCACGCGCGGATCGCGGCTTGAGCACCTCGAGGCCGGCCGCGGCGGCGGCCACCCCAACCGGGCTCGGTTCCAAGTGTCGGCCGCGCCCAGCCGCGGCGTCCGGCCTGGTGACGACCGCGGCCACGTCGTGCCGGGACTCCAGCAGGGCGGCCAGGGACGGCACCGCGGTGCGTGGTGTGCCGGCGAAGACGAGCCGCATCAGGTGCCTGGTCGGCTCGGCCTAGAAGGCGCGGCCGAAGGTCGGGTGCGGGGAGACCTTGACCGTGGGCGGCGTCTCACCGGCCCATTCGGCTTCCCTGATCGCCTTCATCGCGTACTTGCGGGTTTCCCGGTCCAGCCGGTCGATGAACAGGACCCCGTCCAGGTGATCGATCTCGTGCTGGACACACCGGGAGAGCATCTCGGTGCCCTCGACGGTCACCAGGTCGCCGTGCATGTTGAAGCCGCGGGCCCTGACCCGCCAGGCGCGCTTGGTCGGAAAGTAGAGGCCGGGGAAGGACAGGCAGCCTTCCTCGCCTTCCTGGTCCTGCTCGGACAGCTCCATGATCTGCGGATTGATCAGGTGACCCGGCTCTTCGTCGTCGACGTGGTAGGTGAACACCCGCAACCCCACGCCAAGCTGCGGCGCGGCCAGCCCCAACCCGTGCGCTTCGAGCATGGTGTCGGTCAGGTCCGCGACGAGCTGGCGCAACTCCTTGTCGAAATCCACCACCGGCTCGGCCGGGGTCCGCAGCACCGGGTCTCCAAACAGCCGGATCGGCTTAACCGTCACCAAACTCTCCTGTCCTGGCACCGCGTGACCGCTCGAACCCGGCCCACCACGGCAACCGTGGCACATCACATGATCACCCGTCGGGCTCCGGATGCAAGTGTACGGACTGGCCGCCGCGCTGGGGTATGACCGCGGGGACCAGAAAGCCGGATCCGGCGGACGGGTGCCGAACGGCCGGCCGGGCCACCGGCGAGCCGGCTATCGACCCGCGGGACGGCTAACGACCAGGGGTAACGACCAGTGCTCGATCCAGACGCCTGGCGCCCGTACCCGGACCAGCATCCGATCTGCGGCCGGCACCGGAAACGTGTTCCTGGCCACCACGGTCGCTTGTTCGGCATCCGCCTGCACGTCGGGACGGCTGCCGGCGGCGGACCGCCCGGCCACGATGACGACCGGCTCACCGTCGTGCCAGCTCGGGCACGGATTGACGTCAACGTCGGCGAGGCCGATCGCGCGCACCGCTTGGATCGTCGCGGCCACGTCGGGACGGCTGCGGCGCCGGTGCCGCTCCCGGATCGTCTCCGGCTCCACGATGGCGCCCCAGATGCTGATCTGGCGGGTCCAGGCGTCGTAGGGATCCTTGGCCCGGCGGTCCAGCACGTCACCAGGATCGACCTGCTCACCTGCCCCTGACCCGGCAGCATCGGGATCGGTGCGGTCCGCACCGCCCGGCAACCGCCGTTTGACATATCCCCGCAATCTGCCCCAGAGCGGATCGGCCACCACCACATCCTCACCGCACCGCAAGCCGGTCAGACCCGGCTTCATCCGCCCGGACCGCTACTCGAACCGAAGCGCCCGGCCGGCTAGCGCCGACCGGGCGAAGTCCGCGCCTTGTCGATCAGTCGAGGTCGTGCGGGTCGATCTGAATCCGGACCGGATCCGCCGCCTTGCGCGCGCTGCGCACCGCGGCGGCCTGGCGCAGCGCCAGTGCGAGCGCCGGGCCCTGTGCCCGCGGCACCCGGACCAGCGCCCTGACCTGCTCGGGCGAGCCTTGGCCCGGAGGCCTCGCCCGTGGGCGTGAACCGCGAGCTGCTGCGGGACGGAGTCGACGGCTATCTCGCTGAGACCGACGAGGAATGGCT
>JAKEEW010000474.1 GCA_022616375.1 Sporichthyaceae bacterium | reverse complement strand
GTCCCAGCGCGGAGCATCAGCGGCGGGAGCGGCCCGGGGAATGGGGCAACCCACACCAGACCAGAACAGGAAACCGGGAGAACCCAGCCTCCACTAAACCCAGGGCGGTCCAGATCGCCTCCCGGTGTTGGGGTCGGGGGATCTCGTGGCGGGCGTTGTAGACCAGGCCGGGGGCGCAGATCTTGACCACCGAGAACTCCTCGCGCGCGTGCAGGCCCCAGGTCAGGTCGATCGCCAGTGGCTCGAAGCCGGCGACTGTTGCGACCCGGTGGGCGAGCCAGTGCGCCTCGTCCTGGTCGGTGCGAAACCAGTCGCGGTAGCTTGCTCGGATCTGCGCCCAGGTGACCAGCGGTGCGATGGTGCGGGGGCGGGTGTAGTGGCCGTCGCGGTAGACCACCGGGTGGATGTCGTCGCGGCTGCCGGCGATGTGGGTCAGCCTGGATTGGGCGGCTTCGCTGATCGCCCGGGAAAGCGCCACCGCCGGATCGGAGTGGGCGCCGGAGCCGGACACCATCGCGGCGGCGTGGTCCTCGCGCCACAGGTAGGCGACTAGGCAGGGGATCGCGAACCGGTTGGGCAGATGCACCAGCTCCAGCCAGGCGCCGGCCGCGTGTGCCTGCTCGATCAGCCCGGCGCAGTGCGGGTCGTCCACGCTGCGCGGGTCGATGTGCTGCCGGTGTGCTGTCGGGCTAAGCCGGCTGGTGACGTCGCGCTCGACCACCTCGTATAGCCCGTGGATGAGCGCCTCCGGGCGGGTGTTGCCCGACGCCAAGCCGTTGCTGGACGCGGTGAGCATGTAGATGCGCCACTCGGCGCGGACGTCCCGGCCGATTCGCACCGCTTGACGGGGCACGAGGGTCGGGGTGTCATCGACCGCCGAGCGGGCCGGTATCCAGTCGAGCCGGGTGTGATCGGTGAGCAGGCTGCCCTTGTGTTGCTCGAGCGCGGTCACCGGGTAGGGCAATGCCAGGTCGTCGGCAGGAGTGTTGGCGATCTCGGCAGCCGGCACGGCGTGTTCGCCGTGCCACATTTCGATGGCCTCCATGGCGCCGCTCACGCGCGCTGCGTCGAGGCTTGCCCCCTTGCCTTGCGACACCGACAGAGTCAGCGCCAGCGGGCGCACCGCCATCACCACCGGGATGCCGATGTCGTCTAGCCCGGTCACATCCGCGAGCCGGGTGATCCCATAGCGGCTCAGCAGCGGGCGGATCGCGGTCAGGGTGTCGCGCGGGTGGCGGACCCGATGCGTCCCCTCCCAGTAGATCTTGTCCACGGCTCCTCCCGGGAGTTCCCGGCCGGCGACCGCACGGCGGGTCGCCGGCCGGTTGGCGTGGTCAGGCCGGGAGTGGGGGCGGGCCGTAGACGGTGACGTCGGCGAATGCCTTGTCCGGTACGGCTGGGTCGCCGCCGGCGTTTTGCGGCCAGGCGCCCTGGTCGTGCAGTTCGGCGATGAAGTCGGCCGGGTCCGGGTCAAGCTCTGGTGCGTCCATGGGTTCCTCCTTTCGCTAGCGCAGGTAATCTGGCAGGTCGGTGAAACAGATCGTGATCAGCACCCCGGTGTCGTGTTCGTATGGGCTGCGCCAGTGCGGGATACGGCCGCCGTCGAAGCCGGTCAGGGCTCGGTGCCGGATCGGCAGCTGTTGGCCGCCCTGCGGGTACGGGGTGTGTGCGAGTTGGGCGGCGACCTGGTCGCTGGTCAACCAGCGCAGCCGGGGAAGCCAGCCCATCGCGCCCAGGTCTCCGGTCAGCCCGCAGCTGAAGGTGATCGTGCGTTTGCCGTCGTCGCGGTGGGCGTGCATGAAGTCCCCGCGGGTGTAGAACTTGTAGCCGTAGCGGATCGGTGTCATCCGTGGCCGTCCGGTCGCCTCGCCCGCGACCTCCGCTAGACCGGCCAGCCGGGCCAACCTGCCCAGTGCCGGTCCGCCGTGGTGGACCCGGCACCGCTGCGGGGAGGTGATCGACCCGTCCCGGTACACCAGTAGCCCCGGCCGCGGGTTGTGCCGCGGCACGGCCTGCGGCTCGCACTTGTCCGCCTCGTCGGCCAACTCATCCCACAGGACCGCAGGCACAACCTCGTCGGGCACCGCGACCTGGCCCCGCGCCAACCACAGCGAGCGTGTCATGACCGCCACCCTCACAGGTCCATGTAGGACCAGGTCGCCAGGATGGCCAGCTCGCCGTCGAAGGGCGCTCGCCAGTGGGGGATGTCGTACCCGGCGAAGCCCTGCACGGCCCCGGAGCCATCCCAGCGCGGATGCTGCAGGGCGGAGAAGCTGTCACCGGCCGGGAACAGGCCGTACTCGGCCACCACCTTCGCCAGCTCGTCTGGATGCGCGGCCCGCAGTGTCGGTGCCCACCCCATCGGTGGCAGCACGTCGGTGAACTCCAGCGCCACGGTCAGGGTGGACTTCACGGTGTCGGTGTGCAGACCCTGAAAGTCTCCGCCGTGGTAGACCACCACGGCACAGCCGACCGGCACCAGCCTGGCCAGCCCGGTCGCCTGCCGCAGCGCGGCAAGCACCGTCTTGTCGTAGGCCAACGCCCCAAGCGCCGGCCCACCACCGGCCAGGCGACAGTGGGCCGGTGACGCGAACGAGCCGTCCCGATGCGACGCGGTGGCGTCGCGTTCGAACAGTCGCGCCCCGCCCACGACCGCGTGCGCCTCGGCTGACAGCGCGTCCCAGCCCCGGTCATCCAGGACGCCGGTCAGGCGCACCATCCCCGTCTCGGCCCAGCTCCGATCCATCGCTGACTCCTTACTTCTGCTTGCTTGGCTGTGTCACATCACCCGGCCGGCGCGCAGCACCGCGAATGCTTCCCGATAGCCGCCGATGGTGGTTGCGCCGCGATACCCGGACAGGAACGGCTCGGGCGCGGCCGGCCGTCCGTGCTCACCGGACCGATAGCAGGCGAGCGCGGCAAGCTTTCGGTCCAGCACCGCGGTGATGTCCTCGGTGTAGGACGGCTCGGCGATCGGCGTCAGCACCTCGTAACCCAGCACGGCGGGGAGTCCAGTGCGGGTCCGCTCCCCACTCGGGACACTCTCGGGTCGCGGCCGCCAGGACGGCGCGCCAGCACAGGGCGAACGCCGCCCGATATTCGTGGGTGCGTTCCTGTGGGTGCGGCAGGTACACCAGCTGCGGCCTGAGCGATCGCACGATGCTTGCTAGCGCGCCGAGCTGAGCGAGACTGGCCGGATCAATTCCGAGACGGGGGAAGCGCAGGAACTGGACGTCCTCGATCCCGACCCCGAGGGCTGCGGCCGCCGCGACGGCGTGGCGCTCCTGGGCGTCGAGCGCGGAACTTTCGGCTGCCCGGCCGGACCCGGGTCGGCTGGTCAGGTGCACGATCCGCATCTGATTCCCGGCCGCGACGTGGTTGGCGTTCGATCCGCCGCAGGCGGCGACCTCGTCCCCGGCACCAGCGGTGATCACCAACAGCGGTCCGGGCATCACTAGCCGCCCCACCCGTTGACCCGCGCCCTCGGCACGGTCGCCCCAAGACCGCGGCGCACGGATTCATAGATCGGCGGTCCCGGCACGGCGAGCACGGCCCACACCACCTTGCCCGCCGGGGTGCGCCGGGCGCCCCAGTCGACCGCGAGACCGGCGACCAGCTGTAGCCCTCGACCAGCCTCGTCCCAACCATCCGGATTCCGTAGGACCGGAAGACTCGGGCTGCGATCACTGACCTCGATCCGCACGCCTGCGCCCTGGACGACCAGGGCGACTGAGGCCCGGGCCGTGCCTGGGGCGTGTTGGATCACGTTGGTCAACAGCTCGTCCACGATCACGCAGCCCGCCTCGGCCAGCTGGCCAAACTGCCAACCGGCCAGCGTGGCGGCCGTGTCCCGCCTCACCCGACCAAGTACCGCCAGGCCGTCCGGCTCCCGCAGCGGCACCCTCAGACGCCGCGCTAGTAGCGGCGGCGACCACGTCGCGGTGTCGGCGAGCATAAGCGCCTCAGCCACTGACCGCATGAACGACCCGAGCGACCATCCGCGCGGCTTGCTCGGGCTGGTCCACCGGCGCGATCCGCTCACCATGCGCCCACCGGAACCACCAGGCTCCGCTGCTGTCGGCGCTGACCACCACGCGCTCGCTGTGTCGGCTGTCGCGGGGATCCGAGATGCGAAGCTCCGGGACTGGACCGCCGTGGCGGACAAGCAACGCGAAAGGCCGTAGCCCGTTCGCCAGGTCCTGCAGGCACGCCGATCGTCGTTGCCAGTCCGGCCAGGACTCGGCATTGTCCGAATCCGCGTGGTTGCGGTTGTGAGCCACAGCCTGTTTCCTCCCAGCATCGGTGGGTGCGCCGAGCATTGGCCGACACAGGGATCGTGGCGCTGGCGCTGGCGACCCATCGACGCCGGCCAGGTGCCTTCTTGATGACTTCTCGACAGCCTGGCCGCACGAGCGGCAACACCGGGTCTACCGTGAGCCGTAAGAAGTCCCGAGCGTCCATCCGCTGGGGAGGTAGCCGATGGCCCGTGCAGGCCGCCCGCGGACAGCCTTCGAGACTTGGGCGTGGTCACGCAACCTCGGTCATGACGATCTGATCGCCCTGTTCGACCAGCATTGCCGTGAGCTGGGCGAGCAAGCCTCGCTGGGGCGTCGGCACCTCGCGCGGCTGCTGGCTGGCGAGATCCAGACGGTGCCGCACCCGGCGACCCGCAGAGTCCTGGAGAGGATGACCGGGATTCGCATCGATAGCCTGTTCGAGCAACCGCCAGCGCCGCGCGCTGGGGCCGCCGTTGTGGGGGTTGACCTCGAGAGGGCGATCATGGACGCCGCGCACGAGTCCAGCGAGCACGCGATGGAGGCGGGCACCACAACCGCCGAGGAGACCCTTGAGCAGCTGCGCGAGGACGTCGTCCGGATCGCCCGCAACTTCGACAACCAGCCGCCCGCCGTCATGTTCGCCGAGACGCTGCGGGTGCGCAATCTCGCCGTCCGAGCACTCGAACAGACGCGGCGGCCGGCCCAGCAGGCAGATCTGTACCTGGTGGCCGCGCAGTGCGCGGGCCTGGCCTGCGGTGCGTGCATGGATCTGAGCTTGTGGGATGCGGCGATGGAGTTCGCCCGCGCCGGCTACACCTATGCGGAGGTCATCGACCACGACGGTGCTCGGGCGTACTCCCGCGGCATGCAGGCCCAGATTGCGTACTGGACCGGCCGGACCCGCGAGGCGTTGCAGTACGCGCTGGCCGCGGCCGAGCTGGCTCCAGCCGGGATTGCGCAGGTGCGCGCGCAGAGCATTCTGGCTCGGGCATGGTCCCACCGCGGCGATGTCGCCGAGGTTCACGCCGCGATCGCTGCGGCCGAGGAGGGACGCGACACCGACGGCGATGACGACCTCCATGACACCATCGGTGGTGAGTTTGGGTTCAGCGCCATCCGCCAGGCTCGCTGCGGGGGAACCGCGTTCCTGCGAGTTGGAGAGGCCGAACACGCAGCCCGACATACTCGACACGCCTTGGAGCTGGTCGCAGCCGGGCCACAGGGGCCGTGGTCCAGCGTTGAGGCCGAGGCCCGCTCGGACTTGGCGGCCAGCCAGCTACTCATCGGCCAGCTCGACGCGGTGGTCGACTCGCTCGCGCCGATCTGGGACATGCCGGTGGCATGGCGCCGCAATGGGCTCAGCGGTCGGGTGGATCATCTGCGCACGTTGCTGTCGGCGCCGCGCTGGCGTGGTTCGGCGGCTGCCCGCGGCTTGGCTGACCAGGCGGAGGAGTTCATCGCCGCGCGTGCGGCGGCGTTGCCCGGTGAACGGCTGGCGCTACCGCACGCCTAGGTCGACCCACTTGCGGAGCAGTTCCGTCTCGCGGCTGGGGTTCATGCCGTGGTCAGCCGCCCGCGATGACTCGCCGTCACCGGAAGGCAAGCGGTCGTCCGAACCCATCCAACGCCAGGTGTCGTGCACCGTGTCGGCCAATGGCCGGCAGGTCAGCCCGGCCTGTCTAGCACGGTTGCTGTCCACGGCCCACACGCCAGGGTGAGTTCGCCACAGCGGTAGTTCGGTCCACTGCCTCACTCCTTGCTCGACGAGCCACCCGTCGGGCACCCAGGCGAAGGTGGCGTCGGAGCCGGTTGCGGCCTTGCACGACTCCAGTAACTGGCCGAAGGTGGCATCGGGCGGGCTGGTCAGGTTGAACGATCCCGACAGCCGTTCCTCAATGGCACGAAGCGCAAAGGCGGCCACATCTCGAACGTCGATCGGCTGGATGCGCCGAGCCGGAGAGCCGGGCGCGAGCACGGTTCCGCCCTGGGCGACCCGGCGCAACCACCAAGGCAGCCTTCCCACGTACTCGCGCGGTCCGAGTATGACCCCTGGGCGTAGCACCGTCGCCCGGCCGGCGCCCATGGATGCGATCACTGCTCGCTCGCAACCAGCCTTCAACGCGCCATATTGGGTCGCCTCGCCAAGGTCGGCACCGTACGACGCGTCCGCGTCGGGTGGACACTCCAAGACCGCAGAACTGTCCGACAGCGGCCGCACCGGCCAACCCTGATACACGTTGACCGTAGACACGAACAGGTAATGCTGCGCCGCTGTTGCCGCCAGGCGGGCAGACGCTCGAACGACGCGAGGCACAAACCCACTGGTGTCCACGACCGCGTCCCACGGCCCGTGCTCTGTTAGCCGCGCGAGATCACCGCCCACCGTTCGGTCACCTCGGATGAGCTCAACGCCGTCAAGATCTGGTGCGCTTCGACCCCGGTTGAACGTGGTGACCGACCAGCCACGCTGCAGAGCGGACTGGGCGATGTCCCGACCGAGAAACCAGGATCCGCCCAGAACAAGCAACCTCACGCTGGTCATCATGCACACAAACCTCACCCGTCGCCATCCGCGCCGGGCTCGTTCGCCGCTGTGGCCCTAGCCAGCCGAACCGCGAGCAGTTCTGGCAGCTGGTCGCGGCTGGCCGCAGTCACCGCGACCACCTCGACGTCAAGCCGGCGAAGCGGCGCATCGGTTACCCGATGGTCACGGATGTGCACGGTCGCCACCACGGGCCGGCGCGTTCAATCAGCGCCACCGTCGTTACCCCCAGTGAGGCTGAGTTGTCGCGGGCCGCGGCTCAACGCCGTCAAGATACGGCGCCGTCGAAGGTCGAGACGGTCAGCCGTGGTCGCACCGAGTTGTTCGTCGCGGTGGTTCCGGATGGGTTCCGCGTGGATCCGGATCGGTTCCGGATGGGTTCCGCAGCCGCAACCCGCTGCCGGCGCAATCGAAGCGGAATCGGTGGCTGGGTGGATGAGGGCTCCTGTCTGATCGGCGATCGAAGGAGCTAAGCGATGATCTTCACCGAGGGTAGTGCGCAACCGCGGCCGGTGCGCGCTGCGGATGACATGGCGGGGCCGTTGGATTCGGCGGAGGCGGCGTTTCGGCTGCTGGCGGATGGGCCGGGAGCGCTGGCGCTTCACGGCCGGCGGTTGGGTTGCGGGCTGCCTCAGCGGTGGATTCCGCTGGATCAGCTCGCCCAGATCGTCAACCGGGCGGGCTGCTCGCCGCTGCTGCGGCAGGCGGTGTGGCAGCGGGTGGTGCTGCGCGCCCAGTCCGGCGACCCCCAATGGGTGGTGGCCGCGGTGGGCATCGCGTTGCCGAGCCTGCGGGCGGCGTGCGCCAAGCTGGCCGTGGACTTTCCCGGCGACCCGCAGGATCTGGACGCTGAGGTGCTGCTCGGATTCTTGGCGGCGTTGCGCT
>JAKEEW010000473.1 GCA_022616375.1 Sporichthyaceae bacterium | reverse complement strand
AGCACGTTCGCCACGATCGCCCCGGCCATCAGCAGGCCGAACAGGAAGAACAGGATCAGCCTGGTGGACAGTTGGGTGGTGAAGACCTGGCTGAAGCCGACCGAGCGGTACCACAGCACGTCGGTCCAGATCCCGATGAAGAACTGGAACAGGATGATCAGGATGATCAGCACGACCACGGTAGGCACGAGCGCACGCGGCCTGCGGTAGGACCCCGGATAGGGCCGGGCAGGCGACGACTCGCCGGGCATCTCAAAAGTCACGGGATCAAACTTACGGCTCTTGCGGCCACATCGCCGCATCTACACCTGGCCCTGACAGGGTCGATGCGGCACCGTTGCAAACCGGGCCCGGACCGCGCCCCGCACCGCGGGCGACCGCCGCCCGAACCCCCGCCGGATCCCAGTGGCTCAGCGCGGGCAGGTCGGCAACGTCGCCGGATCCCCGGTGGTCAGCGTCTCGATTGCGGCAAGCGCGTCGTTGAGGGTCGCTACCGGAACGATCTGGATTCCCTTGGGCGGGCTCTGCACGGCCTCGGAGCAGTTGTCCTTGGGAGCCAGGAACATGACCGCGCCGGCATCCTTGGCGCCGATGATCTTCTGCTGGATGCCGCCGATCGCGCCGACCTCGCCGGCATCGGAGATGGTGCCGGTGCCGGCGATGAACCGGCCCGCGGTCATCTCGCCCGGCGTGAGCTTGTCCACGATGCCCAGCGCCAGCATCAGCCCGGCCGACGGTCCGCCGATGTCGCCGATCTCGAAGCTCACGTCGAATGGGAACTCGTAGCCGTACTCCACCACGATCCCGACCCGTGCCTTGCCGTCGTCCCCGGCGACGGTCGGAACCACCACCGTGGTCGGGTCGCCGTCCCGCTCGACCTCGATGCTGACGTCCTCGCCCGGTGGATGGGCGGTGATCCGGTCGGTGATGTCGTCCAGAGTGGACACCGCCGTACCGTCCACACTCACGATCACGTCGCCGGCGTGCAGCCTGCCGGCGGCCGGCAGCCCGGCGCCGATCTGGCTCACGACCGGGTAGGTCTTGGTCGGCTCGATCCCCAGTTCCTTGAGCGCCGCCGCGGTCGCGTGCTGCTGGGACATCTCCATCAGCTCGGCGTTCTCCTGCCGGATCTGCTCCTGGGTCTGGTCCGCGTCCGGGTAGACCTCCTCCTTCGGCACCACCGCGATGTCCGGGTCCAGCCAGCCCTGCAGCGCCTCGACCAGGGTCATCGGGTAGTTCTTGCCGGTCAGGTACACGGTGGTCAGATTGAGGTGGCCGGATCCGGTCGGGTAGGTCTGCCGCCCGGAGATGCTGATCAACGGATCGCCCGACTCGTCCACGCCCAGCGTGTCCGTGGTCACCCCCGGGCGCATCGCCGAGTAGGGCACCGGAAAGAAGACCGCCATCACCGCGATCAACGCGACGAGCAGGCCACCGGCCAGGGCCACGGTGGCGGGACGACGACTCATGGAGCCGACCCTATGTCAGGTTTGTGAGTAAAGGGCCCGAACCCAACGGTCGCTACCCGACCTGGCCATCCTCGTCCACCGGGGGCCGCATCCCCACCACGTCCGGCCGGGCCAGCGCCCGGCGGAACCGCTCGACGTCCTCGATCGAGCCGAACGCCCTGCGGTGTCTCGCCTTACGCCACCAGCCGGCCAGGCCCACCCACACCGCAGCGATCATCGTCGCGCCAATCGGGATCAGCCACCAGGCGAGCGCACGCATGGTCCCAGCGTACGCAGTTGATCACCGGCTTCGGCCAGGACGCGCCGGGCGGCCGAACCGCTCGTTGATCACGGGCCGCCGATGCCGGCGCCGAGGCCAGCACCGGCGCGCCAGGCGCCGATCAGGAGGAGCCGACCCACTCCTCGGTGCCGTCGGCGAAGATCTGGTGCTTCCAGAGCGGAACCGTCTCCTTGAGATCGTCGATCAGCCGCCGGCAGGCCGCGAACGCCTCGGCCCGGTGCGGGCAAGCCACCGCGACCACGACCGCGCGCTCGCCGATCTCCAGCTCACCGACCCGGTGCAGCGCGGCGAGCGCCACGACCGGAAAGTCCGAGACGATCTTCTCGGCCACGGACCGCAGCGTCGCCTCGGCGCTGGGATGGGCCGAGTAGTCGAGCCGCTGCACCGAGCGCCCGCCGTCCTGGTCGCGCACGGTGCCGATGAACAGTGCGATCCCGCCCGCGGCCGGGTCGTTCACCGCGGCCAGCACTTCGTCCACCGACAGCGCGGTCTCCCGCAGCGCGAGCAGCCGGATCACCTCGGCGGCGTTTCCGGGCATGCCTGCTCGATCAGAGCTCATCCAGCACCTCGCCGTTTCCTCCTGGCCCGCCGGACCAGCGCCGCGGTGCCGATCACCGCAACCGTGGCGCCGGCCGCACCGATGGTGGCATCGCGCCGCCCGAGCCGGCGAGCCGCCACCGCGTGATGCCCGGCTACCTGCTCGAGCAGCGCCTGCAAGGCACTCACGTTGTCGTACTCGGGTCGCCAGCCGGCCGCTCGCAGCCGAGCCGCGGACACTACCCACGGATAGGTCACGTAGGACAGGTCGCTGGCCGGTGCCGGGGTCAGCCCGAGCCGGTGCAGCCGTTCCGCGGTGCCGAACGCGAGCGCCGCCGGGAGCTCGATGTGCCGCATCCCGGACAACCGTTCCACCTCGGCCTGGTCGAGGTACCCCTCGCAACCGACCGTCAGCACGCCGGTCACCTGGCCGGTGGCGGCCAGCTCCAGCGCGCTGATCAGATCGTCAACGTGGCAGAACTGCCAGCGCGGCGCGCCGTCCCGCACGACCAGTAGCCGTGGCGCTTCGAAGTGCCTGGTCAGCACCGTGTCCACGCCCGGCCCTACCAGCATCGCCGAGCGCACCACGGTGACCGACAGTCCCGGGTGGGACTTGGGCGCCCGCTCGGCCAGCCGCTCGATCTCCAGCAGGTCCCGCACCAGCGAGCCATCCGGCTGGGCGCGCAGCGGCGCGTCCTCGTCCAGCGGTACCGGGTTGTCCGGGTAGGCGCCGTAAACCATCGCGCTGGTACACAGCACCACCCGGTGCACGCCGGCCGCCGCCGCTGCGGTCAGCACGGTCTGGGTGCCGCGCACATTGAGCGCGCTGCGACCGGCCGCCTCCGGGCCGACCGAGGAGTCGATCGCCAGGTGCACCACGGTGTCCACCCCGGAGAGCCGGTCCGCGATGATCGGATCACGGACGTCGAGAATCCGCCAGGTCACCCCGTCCGCCATGCCGCGATGATCGTCGATCGCGATCACCCGCCGGACCTTGGGGTTCGCCGTCAACCGGCGGATCAGCCCGAGCCCGATCCCGTGGGCAGCACCGGTGACCGCGACAACCGGCTGGCCGGTTCGCCGCGACCTGGCACCCCGGGCACCGGTGGTCACTGGGAACGTCTCCTCCCGTACGGTGGTTGGACAAGCAGGCACGAAACCATGCCCGTCCATCCTGCCCGACCGTGACGTCGGGCGCTGGAGGGACTGTCGTAGCGCAACGGGAGTATCGCGTGACGGACCAGCCGAAGGACCCGGACACCGGACCGGAGGAGCCGTTCGATCCGTTGAGCGCGATGTTCGGCGCCAGCGACCCGGCTCAGCTCGGGGCCGCGTTCCAGCGTCTTGGTCAGCTGCTGTCGTATGAGGGCGGACCGGTCAACTGGGATCTTGCCCAGGAGGTGGCCAGGCAGGTGGTCACGTCCGGTGGCGACCGCTCGGTGCTGGCCAAGGAGTCGGCCCAGGTCGCCGACGCGGTCCGGCTCGCCGAGCTCTGGCTCGACCCGGTCACCACGCTGCCGGCCGGGGCTACCCAGGCGGTGGCCTGGAGCCGGGCCGAGTGGGTCGAAGCCACCCTGCCGGCCTGGCAGGAGCTGATCGCGCCGATGGCCGACCGGGTGGTCGCCGCGATGGGCGAGGCGATGCCGGGCCAGCTGCCGCAGATGGCCGGGCCGCTGCTCGGTGTGTTCCGCCGGCTCGGCGGTGCGATGTTCGGCGGGCAGGTAGGGCAGGCGGTCGGCACGCTGGCCGCCGAGGTGGTCAGCTCCACCGACATCGGCCTGCCGATCGGCCCGGCCGAACGGGCCGCGCTGCTGCCGGACAACGTCGCCGCGTTCGGCGAGGGCCTCGGTATCCCGGATGACCAGGTCCGGCTGTTCCTCGCCTTGCGCGAGGCGGCATACCACCGGCTGTTCCGGCACGTTCCGTGGCTGCGCGCCCGGCTGTTCCACGCGATCGAGGCGTACGCCAGCGGGATCAAGGTGGACACCTCGCGGATCGAGGAGGCGCTCGGCCAGATCGATCCGGCCAACCCGGAAGCGATCAGCGAGGCACTGACCGGCGGCATGTTCGAACCGGAGCAGACTCCGGACCAGGCCGCAGCGCTGTCCCGGCTGGAGACCTTGCTCGCGCTGGCCGAAGGATGGGTAGACGAGGTAACCGCTGCCGCGGCCGGCCCGCATCTACCGTCCACGGTCGCGCTGCGGGAGACGGTCCGGCGCCGCCGGGCGGCCGGCGGACCGGCCGAGGCGACGTTCGCCACCCTGGTCGGGCTCGAGTTGCGACCGCGCCGGCTGCGCGAAGCGGCCACGTTGTGGCGTCAGCTGGCCGAACAACGCGACATCGAGGGCAGGGACGCGGTCTGGGAGCACCCGGATCTGATGCCGGCGGCCGAGGACCTCGACGACCCGAGCGGCTACCTGAACCGCACCGAGATCGACCTGGCCGTGCCCGAGCTCACCGACCCGGATCAGGCTCAGGATCAGGCCGGCGGCACCGGCGACCAGTCCGGCGGCACCGGCGACCAGTCCGAGGACGACGACGGCTCGCCGGAAGGCCGCAGCACGCCGGGGCTCTGAGCCAGCAACGCCCGGGTTGCCTCCCAGCCCTCCAGGCCGGGATCGAGATACCCGAGATCCTCGACGCTGCGCAGCCGGCGCCACGCCGGCCCGACACTGAGCGCGCCGCGGCCGGGCGCGGCCTGGGTCAGCAGGTCGACCCCGTCGACCGTGTCCAGCCCTACCCCGGCGGCCGGCAACCAGTCCGGCATCGGCAGCCGGCTGGCCATCGCGACCAGCCCGCCATTGGTGGCCGGAGCGACCGCGACGTCGTGCGAGCCCAGCGCGCGGAACAACTTCGCGATCACCAGCCCGGGTAGGTCGGGCACGTCTCCAGCGACCACGACGCCCTCGTCGGCGCCGCACACCGCAAGCCCGTCGAGCGCGGACAGGATCTGATGCGCGCTGCTACCCGGGATGATCCGAAGCACCGGTGTGCCCGGCCAGACCAGGCTTTCCGCGGCCGGCTGGTCGCCCGGGCACAACGCGAGTGCGCAGCTGACCAGCTCGAGCCCGGCCAGCACTTCGTAGGTGTCTTCGATCACCGCGAGCCGGAACCGTTCCGGCGCGACCTCGGCCGGCGCGGCCGCGGCTGCCGACCGCAGGCCGGTGGTGGCGAGCACGGCGGCGAACCGTCCGGCCATCAGGCGCCTGCCCCGGTGAGCTCGAGTTGCGCGATCTCGTCGTCCTCGTCGGCCTCGTCGGACAGGTCGAGACCGGCACTGGCGGCGGCGCCTTCGAGATAGCCACGGGCCCGTTCGGCCTTCGGGTAGCGGGCTACCAGCTGCCAGAAGTGCGGGCCATGACCGGCCACGAACAGGTGGGCGAGCTCGTGCACCAGGACGTAGTCGACGACGTACATCGGCATGCCGCGCAACCGGGTGGACAGCCGGATCGAGCGATCGCTCGGCGTGCAGGATCCCCAGCGGTGCCGCTGGTTGGTCACCCAGCGCACGGTGGCCGGATCGGCGGCGCCGTTGAAGTATCGGGCGGACAGCTCGCCGGCGCGCTCGAGCAACGTCGCATCGCTCGGCTTGCGCCGGGTCTCCTGGGTCGCCAGCCGTTCCAGCATGACCGCCACCCAGCGGCGTTCCTCGGCGCGACTCATCCGCGCCGGGATCAACACAACCGTTCGTTCACCGTCCCGGTAGGCCGAGACGGTGCTGCGCCGCTTCGGGCTGCGACGCACCTCCACCGCGGATTCGCTGTCCACGCTGGCACGTTACCGCCTGATCGAGTGAGAGCAGGGCATCTTTCTTTACTTCCACAGGCAGGGGATAGCGTCAGCACAGGTGGACTTGACGCAGGTTACGAAACCCAGTTGTTGTCCACACAGTTGTGAACCGTTGTTCCACAGCGACACCCCGGTTCATCCCCATGACGTCCACAGCTTCGTCCACAGCACGGCGTTGACCGACCTGCGTTCCGCTTCGTACCGTGCAGATTCACGGAGCCTCCGGGAAAACCGGCTGGCCGCCCGCAAGGGGAAGGCGTGCGGCCGGCTGTGCGGCCTGGGGGCTTCGTAGCGCCAGGGGGTGGGGGGTGGCCGCTATTGTCCGAGGAACTGCGCTGCGCGCTTTTCTCGCGCGGCCGCCAACCCCTCCTGCAGATCGCGGGTGGCCAGCGTGATCGGCTGAGCCACAGCTTCCCATTGGAGCGCGGCATCAAAGGTCGCGTGGCCACCCGCGGCGAGCGCCAGCTTGGTCAGCCGGGTCGCGATCGGAGCCTTCGCCGCCACCGCGGCCGCGATCTCCAGCACCGCGGGCCGCAACTCGTCGGCCGGGAACACCCGGTTGACCAGGCCGAGCTCCACCGCTTCGGCGCCGCTGACCACGCGCCCGGTGAGCAGCAGCTCGCGCGCCACCCCGAGCCCGGCGACCTCGGGCAGCAGCCAGGTCGCCGCCATCCCCGGGTGCATACCGAGCCCGGTGAACGGCATCGACAGCGCCGCATCCGAAGCCGCGTAGCGCAGGTCCGCGGCCAGCGCCAGGCACAATCCGGCGCCGATCGCGGCACCGTTGACGGCGGCGATCGTGGGCACCTCGAGCGCCCTGATCGACAGCCAACCGCGGTAGAACCGCAACATCCGATCCCGTAGCGCGTCCACGCTGGCGCCCGGCTCGGCGGCCAGCCAGCCCATGTCGCCACCTGCACAGAAAGCGCTTCCGGCACCGGTGACCACCACACAGCGCACGGCTCGGTCGGACCGCAGCTCGGTCATAACGCGCTCCCAGGACCGGGTCATCGGCTCGGTCATGGCGTTGCGGCGCGCGGCGTGGTCCAAGGTCACAACCACCACGCCGGCGGGGCGTCGCTCGACCCGCAGCTGGTCGAGCTGGTCGACCTGGTTCGGCTCCTGGGCCGGCGTCTGGGCCGGCGACTCAGTCATGGCTGGGAGGCTAACGTGCGCCGGCCGCCGACCGGGCTGCCGGGCCGGTCCGGATTCGGGCGGTACGGCCACCCATGACCACCCGCGGCCACGGAAACGACCGGCCAGAGCCGCCCGAACCGGACCGAACCGGAGCCCGAATCGGACGCCAACCGGCCCACCGAGGCCGTGAGCAGGCGGCGGCGAGCGCGGCGCGCACTGGCGGGAGAGTGACGCGGTTGCAGCCTGTCGCACGCTCGCTGCCGTATGGTGGCCCCGATCGCGCTCACGGCACGTGGCCGGAACGCGGCCGGGGTCTCCCGGCGGGGGGCCGGAGCTTTCAGGAGAAGGAGGGGCCCGAGATGGCTGAGAAGTACACAGGTGAGGCGTACTGCGTGAAGTGCAAGGAGAAGCGCGACTTCACCGGTGAAATCAAGGTAAGCGAGTCGGGTCGCCGCATGGCCCAGGGCACTTGTCCGGTGTGCGGCACGAAGCTCAACCGCATCCTGGGGAAGGCGTAACGGTCGCAATTGCGCCGATACACGGACGAAGGGGCCAGCACCGACGCGGTGTGGCCCCTTCGTCCGTTTCGACTGATTTCCACAGGCGACGGGAAGCCAGTTTTCCACAACCACGCCTGGGTGCCTGTGGACGATGACCGCGCAGGGTAATCGAACCGTGGCAGAGTGCACACGCACATCTCAGGCTGTGGACTCAGGCCATCGGGAGGGACCGTGCGACGCCCGGTACTCAAACCCGCGCTCGACCGCGTCTGGCGGTCCGACGACACGCTGCAGATCGGCCTCGACCCGGACCGTGCGGTGGTCCTCGGCGGCCTGGACGGCGAGGTCGCCGAGTGGCTGGAAACCCTGGACGGCACCCGCACCCGCGACCAGCTGCTGGCCGGCGCGGCCGCGGCCGGCATCGAGCCCGCCACCGCGGGGCGACTGCTGGATCTGTTAGGCCGGGCCGGCCTGCTCGACGACGCCTCCCGGGACCACCGGGCACTGCGCGGGCTGGGCCTGGACGATCGGGAGCGACTCGCCCCGGACCTGGCCTCGCTGTCACTACGCGCGCGGACCGGGGACGGCGGGGCAAGCCGGCTGAGCCGCCGGCTCGGCTCGGCGGTGACGATTCACGGTGCCGGTCGGGTCGGCGCGAGCCTGGCCTGCCTGCTCGCGGCCGCCGGTGTCGGCCATGTCGTGGTGTTCGACCATGGGCGGGTCCGGCTCAGCGATCTCGCACCCGGCGGCCTGACTCGCGGGCAGGTCGGAACCCAGCGCGCCACCGCCACCGCGACTGCCCTGCGCCGGGTCGCTCCCGCGGTGCACACCCGGCTGCCCGGCCGCCGCAACCATCCTGATCTGGCCGTGTTCGCAGCGGTCGGCGCACCGGACCACGGCACCGCGGCATCGCTGCGGCGGGCCGGCGTCCCGCACCTGACCACGTCGATCCGGGAGACCACCGGGGTGGTCGGACCGCTTGTGCTACCGGGTCAGAGCTGCTGCGTGCGGTGCCTTGACCTGCATCGCAGCGATCGCGATCCGGACTGGCCCCGGGTCGCCGCCCAGCTGAGCAGCCCGGTGCACCCGGCCCGGTCGCTCGCCGGCGGCCCGGCCTGCGACATCGGGCTGGCCGCCGCGGTGGCCGCGCAGACCGCGCTGCACGTGCTGGCGTTCCTGGACGGCGAGCTGCCGCCCAGCGTGAACGGCACGATCGAGATCAGCCTCCCGTACGGTCTGACCAGGCGGCGCAGCTGGCAGCCGCATCCCGGCTGCGACTGCCGGCAAGCAGCGGGACGGCGCCCGAACGAGGCACCCGAACGAGGCGCCTGACATGCGACCGTCCCCGGACCTGAGCTAGCCGGTTGGCCAGCCCGGTCCGGGGACGGGGCGGTGCTGGGCATCGCGGCTTAGAGCGCCGCGTCAGCGCGCTCGACGAGCTGCGCTACCTCGGCTGCGTGCCGACGGGCCCGACGGACGCGCGCAACGAGATGCTGTAGCCGCTCGTCACGCGCTCGGCGATATCGCTCGTGCATCTGCGCACGTGCGAGATCTTCATACATGAGATTCATTTCGAGGCTCCTATGAAGCGATGGTTGCTGTGCTCGGTAAGTCGGGTGGGCAGGGATCAGGGACGTTGCGCGGCGCGGCTGCGCAGGTCCGTAGTGGTCGGCGATCATGCGGCGATCTCGGTCTTCCGCGGACGTCCGCGCGGCCGCTTGCGCGGCACGACGACGCCCTGGAGCACGAGTTCTCCGCCCCAGACACCCCACGGCTCACGCCGATCCAGCGCGCCACTGAGGCACTGGGCGCGGATCGGGCAGGGCCGGCAGAGCGACTTGGCGAACTCGACGTCCTCAGGCTTCTCGGCGAAGAAGAGCTCCGGGTCGTTGATCCGGCACGGCAACTCCTGCGCCTGGCGTCCGATCGGGTCGATCAGGGCCAACTGCACTGAGGTTCACCTCCTTCTAGCTCTCGGGTTGTGGCGAGACAAACGAAAGGGCCGCGGATCCCGGGTGGGGTTCCGCGGCCCTGGAGGTGGCCGGATCGTTTTGTATCAATCCGGTGGACTCCAGGAACGGACACCCGGGCGGACGCCCTTGAAGGCGTCCTTGATGGCCGGCTGCTGAGTCAGGTAGGACACGTCGGAAGTGGTCGGAACAGGCGTGGTAGTGGTGGCGCACTCGGTTACCCACGCCAGCTCGACGAGCTCCCGCCCGCTGCCCAGCGACCTGTCGATGGGCAGACTGGTCCCCTGGCCCAGCATGTAGACGGGCGCGACGGCCTCCCTGATACGGAAGACCTGCGCGCTCGAGCCGCTTGACGCCAACGGCAGGTCAACGGCGACCATCGATGGCGTAGTAACGGACAAGAACACCGAGGTCACCTCCTGCGCGATGCGGTCCCTGCCGAACGGATCCGGCTGGACGTGCGATAGCCGAACGGATTGTCCGGCTGGGGAGAAGATTACGCGCTGGCCGAAGGGCCGGGCAATCGAATTTACGGTCGGAACCGAGGTTGTTGCGCGGGCGCGTCCTGGCCGTGATGAACCGTTACCTGAATCGGAGATCAAGGCGGAGATCAACTTACCTGGCTGGTGGCTCGGGGTGGGGTCCGACAGGCTGGCCCGGTGGACGGTTCCGGGCTGGCCGACGGCGTGATCCAACTCCGCGGGTGGCGGCCCTCCGATGCCGACTGGTACGCGCAGATCGCCGCGGCGGACCCGCTGATCCAGCGGTTCACCTCGGAGTCGCCGACCGTGACCGCGGCACAGGTTCGGACCGCGATCACCGAGCTGGCCGGGCGGGCGGATGCGGCCGGGTTCGTGATCTGCGACAGCGACACCGGCAATCGGCTCGGCAACATCGCCCTCGATCACGAGGACGGCATCGGCCACGTCTCCTACTGGTTAGCCGCAGATGCCCGCGGTCGGGGCGCCGCGACCCGGGCGCTGCGGCTGTTCGCGGCGTGGGCGTTCGAGTCCCTCGAGTTGACCGAGCTCAGGCTGTGGACCCATCCCGACAACATCGGCTCCCGCCGGGTCGCCGAGCGGGCCGGCTTCCGCCGCGACCCCGACCGCGATCACCCACGGCAGGTCAAGGGTGCGACCTGGCCGACCGTGAGCTACGCGCTGCCGGCGCCGAACCGACCGCAGATCTCGAGCACATCGGCGCCGTAGCGGTCCAGCTTGGTCCGCCCGATGCCGGAGATCTGGCTGAGCTCGGCTTCGCTGGTCGGCACGGTCTCGGCGATTGCCACCAGGGTGGCGTCGGTGAACACGACGTACGCGGGCACGCTCTGCGCGCCGGCCTGGGCCAGCCGCCAGGACCGCAAGCTCTCGAACAGCTTCTCGTCGTAGCTAGCCGGGCATTGCGCACAGCGGCCGATCTTGCGCTCGGCCGGTGCCCGCAGCGGCGCCCCGCAGGTGCGGCACTGGGCGGCGACCACAGCCCGGCCGGACCGCGAACGCCCGGACCCGGCACGACCGGCGGATCCGGCACCGGCCTGGCCGGCTCGACTCGAGCCGGCCGGTGCCAACCCGGCCAGGAACCTGGACGGCGACCGGGTGGCCCGGCCACCCGGCGAGCGAGCGGCCGCCCAGGACAGCCGCAGCTGCTCGCGAGCGCGGGTGATCCCGACGTAGAGCAGCCGCCGCTCCTCCTCGACCGCCTCCGGGGTCTGCGCATACGTGATCGGCAGCAAGCCGTCGACCAGTCCGACGATGAACACCGCGTCCCACTCCAGCCCCTTGGCCGCGTGCAGGGACGCCAGCGTCACCCCTTCGACGGTGGGCACGTGCTGCGCCGCGACCCGCTCGTCCAGCTCGGTCAGCAGCTCCCGCAGCCCGGTGCCGGGATGCGCCTCGGCGATCTCGTCAGCCAGCCGGACCAGAGCCGCCAGCGACTCCCAGCGCTCTCTGGCCGCCCCGCCGCCGGTCGGCGGCTGGGTAGACCAGCCCACCGAGCCGAGCACCGCCGCGACCTCCTGGCCCAGCGACCCGGCACCAGCCACTGCCTCGGCCGGGCCGGCCGCCTCGGTCGGGCCGGCTGCCTCGGCCGGCGGGCTTGAATCGCCAAGCTGGCCCGGATCGGCCGGTTGGCCCGGATCGGTGTCGGACCGTGATCCGGACCTGGCCGCGCCGCGCAGCAGCAGGATCGCCTCGCGCACCTCGGGCCGCTCGAAGAACCGCTCGGCCCCGCGCACGACGTACGGGATGCCGGCCTCGGCCAGCGCCTGCTCGTAGGTCTCGGACACCGCGTTGGTGCGGAACAGCACCGCCGTCTCGCTGGCTCGCAGCCCGGAGCCGAGCAGCCGCCGGATGGTCTTGACTACCCCGTCGGCCTCGGCCGTCTCGTCCGAGTACTCGAAGATCACCGGATCCGGGCCGGGCGGCCGCTGCGCGATCAGCTCGAGGCGGTGCCGTGCGTGGCTCGGCGGAACGTGCTCGAGCAGCGCGTTGGCCAGCCGGACCACCTGCGGCGTCGATCGGTAGTCGCGCACCAGCTTGACCACGGTCGGCTCCGGATAGCGATTGGCGAACTCGAGCAGGTAGTTCGCACTGGCGCCGGCGAAGGAGTAGATCGTCTGGTTGGCGTCGCCGACCACGCACAGGCTGTCCCGGTCGCCCAGCCACAGCTCGAGCAACCGTTGCTGCAGCGGGCTGACGTCCTGGTATTCGTCGACCACGAAGTGCCGGTATTGCGATCGGACCGCGTCGGCGATCTCCGGCCGCTCGGCCAGGATGCCGACCGTCAGCAGCAGGGTGTCCTCGAAGTCCATCAACCCGCGGGTGCGCTTGACCTCCTCGTAGGCCGCGTAGACCTGCGCCACCACCGGCGGGTCGAACCCGCCGGCCGGCTCCCGGCGGGCCTTGGCCACCGCGGTCACGTAGTCGTCCGGCGCGGTCTGGGTGACCTTGGCCCACTCGATCTCGGCGGCGAGATCGCGGATCTCGGTGCGATCCGCCCGAATCCGCACCCGGGCGGCCGCCTCCGCGACCGGGCCGGCCTTGGACTCGATCAGCCTGGGCAGCGCACCGCCGACCACCCTGGGCCAGAAGTAGCGCAGCTGGCGCAGTGCGGCGGAATGGAACGTGCGCGCGGACACCGACGGCACGCCAAGCTGCCGCAACCGGCCGCGCAGCTCGCCGGCCGCGCGGGTGGTAAACGTCACGGCCAGCACGTGGCGCGGATCCTGGATGCCGGCGAGCACGGCATAGCCGATCCGGTGGGTAATCGCTCTGGTCTTGCCGGTGCCGGCACCGGCGAGCACGCAGACCGGACCGGCCAGGCTGGTTGCCACCACCTGTTGCTCCGGGTCGAGTGCGGCAAGCACGTCGTCTGGAGTCACGCCGCCAACCTAGCGGCCGGATCCGACAACCGGGCCGCGCGGCCAAGATCGGGTGGATGCGACACCGGCCGGTGCCGTGAGACATCCCACATCGGCACCGGGAAGACTGGGCTGGTTACGTCCGGTTATGTCCTGAGAAGCTACAAGCAACGATCTGGAAGGACCGGTCGAGCCGCGTGTCCGTGACCATGTACAGCACGCCGTGGTGCGGCTATTGCCGCACGCTGAAATCTGCAATGGATCGTGAGGGCATCGCGTATACCGAGATCGACATCGAGCAGGACCCGGTCGCGGCCGACTTCGTGATGGCGGTCAACGGAGGCAACCAGACCGTTCCGACGCTGCGATTCGCCGACGGCAGCGCGCTGACCAATCCCTCGCTGTCCCAGGTCAAGAAGCGGCTCGCGCGGGTTTGAGCGCGCCAGGCTCGAGATAGCCGGGCAGCCGCACGTCGGGGCTCAACCCCTGCACCGGGATCGGTGCATCCGCATGCATGCCGAGCGGGATCACTCCGGCCCAGTAGGGCAGGCCATCGTCGTCCGGCTGATCGAGCGGTCCACCGGTGCGGATCTTCACCGAGACCTCGGCGAGATCGACCCGGAGGACCGCAGTGGCGGACAGCTCCTTGGCCGTCGGTGGCCGGCAGTCGGTCGCCCGGCCCGGGATCACCTGGTCGACCACGGCCGCCAGCGCGGCGGCCTGCTCTGCCGGATCGGTGATCGGCCGGGCCGCCCCGTGCACCACCACGCTGCGGTAGTTGACCGAGTGGCCGAACGCGGATCTGGACAGCACCAGCCCGTCCAGCAGGGTGACGACGACGCAGACCGGTAACCCCGCGGGATCCTCGGCGCCGCGCAGCAACCACCGGGCACCGGTCGAGCCGTGCAGGTAGAGCCGCTCGCCCACCCGCGCGTACACCGTGGGCAGCACCACCGGCGCTCCGTCGACCACGAAGCCGACATGGCACAGATACCCGGCATCCAGCACCGCGTACGCCTTCGCCACCTCGTAGCCGACCCGCTCCCGATGCCGGGTCGGAGTGGTGCGGCCGGTCACCGGATAGCTCGACATGCTGCGTCACCTCTTTGGTCACCCTTTTGCCCTGGCCCGACACATACCCGAGCAGCGGGTACCGGGCACCTGCGGGCGCGCTCGATGCTGGGACGGTGCGAGCGGTTGCGATTGCGTGCGCTCTGGGCGTGACCGGGCTCGGGTCGGCGCCGGTGGCCGCCACCGCTGCGCAACAACCCGAAACGGTGCGTTGCGTGGCCTCCTTCTACTACCAGTCGCAGTTCACCGCGAGCGGCGGGCTGTTCGATTCGGAGGCGGCCACCGCCGCGCACCGAAGCCTCCCGTTGGGCAGCCGGGTCAAGGTCAGCAACCCGGCCACCGGTCGCTCGATCGTGGTCCGGATCACCGACCGCGGGCCGTACGTCGGCGGTCGCTGCCTCGATCTGGCCCGCGGTGCGTTCCGGCGGATCGCGCCGCTGGCGGTAGGGATCACGCCGGTCGTCTACCGGGTGCTCGACTAACCCAGGAGGGGCCGGGCTGACAACCCCAGGAGGGGTCGGGGCTGAGCCAGGCCCGGCCGGAGGAGCCGGACTAGCCGGGCGGTGGGGTGGGCAACTCGGCGCCGTACCAGGACTCGATCAGGCGGCGCGCGATCGACACCCGCGGCGGCAGGAGGATCTCCCGGTCCCGCACCGCGGCATACAGCTCGTCCCGGCCGAACCAGCGCGCCTCGACCAGCTCGTCATCCAGGCGCAGCGCGGTCGTGGTTGCGGTTGCCATGTAGCCGAGCATCAGGCTGGATGGGAACGGCCACGGCTGACTGCCGAAGTACCGCACGTCGGTCACCGCGACACCGGCCTCCTCCATGACCTCCCTGACCACCGCGTGCTCGGCGGACTCCCCCGGTTCGACGAACCCGGCCAGGGTGGAGAACCGGCGCTGCGGCCAGCTCGGCTGCCGACCGAGCAGGGCGTGATCCTCGTCATCGGCGACCAGCATGATCACGGCAGGATCGGTACGCGGGAAGTGCTCGCTACCGTCGGCCGGGCAGCGGCGCAGGTGCCCACCCGCGGCGGACTCGGTGGCCGACCCGCACCTGGCGCAGTGCCGGTGGGTGGCGTGCCAGTTGGCCAGTGCGATCGCGTGCACCAGCAGGCCGACATCACGGTCGCCGAGCAGCGAGCCGACGCTGCGCAGCCCGGCCGGCTGCTGGTCAGGTCCGGCCTCGATCGGTGCGCTGATCGCGAAGTAGGCGGTGCGCTGCTCGTCGAGTCCGAGGAAGTACCGCTCGCCACCGTCGATCGCGCGTGCCTCGACCAGAACCAGCTCCGGCGGATCCCCGGTGACCAGCGTCTCGCCGTCGTGCACCCGCAGCACCCGGGTAGCCGGATCGGCCCACAGGCGCTCGATCTGCGCAGGATCCGTCCGCAGCCCACTGGCCCGGTCCACGGTGCCGCGGGCAAGCGGCAGCTCGACCGCCTTCGCCATGCCGCCGAGGGTACTTCACCTCGGTGATCTTGAGTTGGCGCTACAGCCAGCCGCGCTTGACCGCGTTCAGCGCCGCCTGGAAGCGGGTCTGGGCGCCAAGCTCGGTCATCAACCGGTTCAGCCGGCGCTGCACGGTGCGCTCACCGATACCTAGGTGCCGCGCGATCGCCCGATCCTTCATGCCCTGGGTGAGCAGCACGAGCAGCTGCCGATCACTGGGCGACGGCTGGGACCGGCCCGGCTCGGCACTGGCCGACCCGACCCCGGCCGAGCCGGCCAACTCGCCCAGCTCCGCGGCGGGTGCTTCGGCGGACCGGGCGGCCGGTGGCAACCCGGCCTGCTGGAGCGCGCGCGCTCGCCAGGTCACATACGGCTGCGCGCGTTCCCACAACAGGTCGGCCAACGCCAACCCGGTGTCGAACAGCGCGCTCTTGCCGACCACGAGCAGGCTGCTCACCTGCCCATCGGGCGTCACGGTTAGCGGCGACACGGCCATCTCGGAGTCGACCACCGCGAACGTCGTCGGCACCACATCGAGCACCCGGACCTCGCCGGCGGTCGCGATCGGTTCCCGCCCACCGGTGGTGAGCTCGGCGCGGGCGCAGACCCGGCGGACCCGCACGCCGCGCGACCGGGCGTCGCGCACGATTCCGGCCGGCAGCCGGCCCAGGTGCGTGCCGCCGTCAATGAACAGCAGGTCGTCACGGGCCCGGCCGAGCACAGCGAGCGCAGCCCGGATCGAGGCGCTGGTGCCCTCGACCACCTCGACCGGAGTCGACGGCGACCACGACTGCATGCCGGGCCCAGAGCGCATCTCGGTGAGCGAGAGCGCTGGACTATTCAGTGCCCGCCGGAATTGCGGCAGGCCCTCCCCCGACAGAGTCACCGACGTCACCATCCCCTCCGCCGTTGCGGCGGCGGCTCCACACCGATGCGGAAACGCCGGACGCACGTACGTGTTCCCGGTTGGGACACGAAGGTAACGAGCGAACGGTTCAACTGGTCATGGGTGAGAGCAACGCTTCGAGGCCGCCGCGATCAGGAAGGTCGTCCGGAAGGACGGTCGCCCCGGTGCGGACATAGACAAATGCGGCCCTAACTTCAGCCAGCGGGAGCGCGTGCAGTTCGGCCCATGCGAGCCGGTAGATGGCCAGTTGCAGCGGGTCGGCCGACTGCGACCGATTGGTCTTCCAGTCGACCACGGTGAACCTCCCGTCCGGATCCGCGTACACCGCATCGATCCGACCGCGCACGCTGCGCCCGCCGAGGATCAGATGGAACGGCACCTCGACCGCGTGCGGAACCCGGTGCGCAAACTCGCTGCGCTCGAATGCCGCGCGCAGTGCTTCGAGATCGGCGTCGTCCTCGATGTCGGCATCCGCCGCGCCCGGCAGATCGTCGTCGACGATCAGCGGTTGCTGTCCGAAGCGGCTTTCCACCCAGGCGTGGAAGCGCACGCCGCGGCGCGCCGCGGTGGCTGGCGGGCGCGGCATCGGCCGGGCCAGCTCGCGGGCGAACCCGGTCTCGTCCGCGGCCAACCGCATCAGCTGGGTCGCGGACAGCGATACCGGCAGCGCGACGGTGTGCTCGGACGTGCGCGATTCGGTCAGCTCGGCCAGCAACAGCTGCAGATCCCGGTCCCAGCTCGCGATCCGATCCCGGTCGGCGTGGCCGAGCGCGGTGACAACCGGCGCCGAGCCGGACCCGCCGGCCATCGCCTCCCGCACCCAGCCGGCGGCCTGCTGCCGGTGCGCGAGATCAACCGGGTCGAGCGGCACCGGCCAGGCGATCTCGGCGCGACGTTCGAGCTGCGGGTTGCCCGCGCCGTCGGCCGGCTCGGCAGCCCAGCACACCACCTCGCCCAGGCCCGCCGCGCAACCGGCCTCCAGCTCGCCGAGAAACTCCGAAGGACCACGTGACTTGCGCTGGCTCGGGCCCCACCAGTGCCCGCTGGCGATCAGCAACCGGCGCGGCCGGGTCACCGCGACGTAGCCGAGCCGCCGCTCTTCCAGTGCCTCGTGCTGCTTGCACGCGGCGACGAACTCCTTGACTGCCGAGCCCGACCAGCCGGCCAGCGCCGGCAATGCCCGCGCGTCCCCGCGCAACGCGGTGGGCAACACCTTGCCGCTCGTGGTCCACTTCGACCGGCCCCGACGGCTCGGAAACACCCCGGCGGACAGGTTGGGCAGCACCACCACGTCCCACTCCAACCCCTTGGCGGCGTGCACGGTCAGCAGCTTGACCGTCTCGCTCCCGCCGGGGGTGGCCCGGTCCAGACCGCGCTCGTGCTCCGCGGCCGCCCGCAGGTAGGCCAGGAACGCGGCCACCGACGTGTCGTCCTCCAGATCGCGGAACTGGGCGGCAACGTCCAGGAACGCCGACAGCGAGTCTCGCCGGCGGGCCGCCACCGCCCGTGGACTGGCGGCGAGCTCCACGTCCAGCCCGGTGACCGCGACGATCCGGTGCACGAGATCGAGCAACGGTTCGCCGAGATAGCGGCGCAACTGCCGGATCTCCGCGGCCAGCAGCCCGAACCGGCGGCGAGCCGGTGCCGAGAACGGGCCGTCGCCCGGCGACTCGAGCGCGTCGCCGAGCGCCACGATCTCGCTGGGATCGATCCCGCCGACCGCCTCGTCCAGGATCGCGTCCGGATCCTCGGCGGAGCGGTCGATGCCGGGCATCTGCACCAGCTCCCTGGCCCGGCGGCCGAGCAGGGCGAGATCGCGCGGGCCGATCCGCCAGCGCGGCCCGGTGAGCAGCCGCAGCAGCGCGGAGTTGCCGGTCGGATCGTCGAGCACCTCGAGGGTGGCGACCACGTCGGCCACCTCGGGCAGCTTGAGCAAGCCGCCAAGCCCGACCACCTCGACCGGGATCTCGCGCCCGGTCAGCGCGCCATGGATCGGCGCGAAGTCGGAGCTGACCCGGGCCAGGATCGCGACCTGGCTGGGCGCCGCGCCGTCGGTGAGCACGCCGGCGACCTGGTCGGCGATCCACTCGATCTCTTCGGCGTAGGTCTGGTGCAATGCGACCCGGACCGCACCCGCGTGCTCGGCCCCGGCGGCCGGGCGCAGCGCGGCCACGTTGGGATGCACCCGGCGAAGGGTGGTCGCCAGGTCGTTGGCGACGGTCAGGATGCGCCCGCCGCTGCGCCGGTTTTCGGCCAGCGTGAAGCCGTGCGCCGGCCCGCCGTCCGAGCCGGGGAAGTGCGCATCGAACTCGTCCAGGTTGGCCACCGACGCTCCACGCCAGCCGTAGATGGCCTGGCACGGGTCGCCGACCGCGGTGACCGGGTACCCGGCGCCGAACAGCCCGGCCAGCATCCGGCGTTGCGCGACCGAGGTGTCCTGGTATTCGTCGAGCATCACGACCCGGAACCGCTCCCGCTCGGTGCGGCCGACCTCGGGCCGCGACTCGGCCAGCCGGGCCGCGTCGTACATCTGCTCGCCGAAGTCGGTCACCGCCCTGGACCGCTTCTCGGCCCGGTAGGCGTGTACCAGATCGGTGAGCTCCAGCCGCTTGCGGGCCGCCGCCATCGCATCGAGCACCGGGCGGGTCGGTTGTGGATGCGCGGCCAGCTCGGCCAGCAGGCTCCGGTCGTGCTCGCGTAGCTGGTCAAGCTCTACCAGGTGCTCGGCCAGCTCGGCATCCAGCGCCAGCAGATCGCCGACCAGGTAGGACACCGGGCTGGTCAACTCGCGGAACGGGCCGCGAGCCCGGCGGATCACCCGGGCCGCAAGCTGGTAGCGGGTCGCGTCCGCGAGCAGCCAGGAGTCCGGCTCGACCCCGATCCGCAGGCCGTGCTCGCGCAGCAACCTGGCCGCGTACGCGTGGTAGGTGAGCACGGTGGGCTCACCCGGCTCCGCGTCGTCGTCCGACTCCACCGCGCGAGCCGGGCCGTCCGGCCCGCCTGCGGAGGTCGCCGCAGCCGGGACGCCGAGCTTGGTCAGCACCTGCCTGACCCGGTGCGCCAGCTCGCCGGCGGCCTTGTTGGTGAACGTGAGCCCGAGCACCTGGTCCGGCTCGACCCGCCCGGTGCCGACCAGCCACAGCACCCGGGCCGCCATCACGGTGGTCTTGCCCGAGCCGGCACCGGCCACGATCACGCCGGGCGCCAGCGGGGCCGTGATCGCGGTCAGCTGCTCGTCGGTCAGCGGGATCCCGAGCGCGGTCCGCAGCCGACCCGGATCGTCAAACCCACCGTTCATTCGATCACCTGGGTTCCCTCGGGCTGCGCCGGGCAGGCGCGGCGGAACTCGCACAGCCCGCAGTGATCGCCGGCGCGCGGCCCGAACTGTTCGGAGAGCACGCGTTCGGCGACCGCGGCCAGCAGCCGGTCCACCCAGGTCTCGCCGCCACCGGCGGAGTCCAGCGCGGGTTGGGCCTGCACGTCCGGACCGCCGCCCCGATCCAGCCGCAGGTGCACCAGCTCGGCACCGCCGGGCAGCTCGGCGGACTCGGCCGGCACGCCGGGGCACCCGTCCAGCGCTCCGGCAGCCACCGCGAGCTGGTAGACGCCGAGCTGCGGATACTCCGCCAGCTCCGGCTCGGTCGGCTTGGACTTGCCGGTCTTGAAGTCCACCACGTGGGCCCGGCCGGCCTGGTCGAGCTCGATCCGGTCGATCCGGCCGTTCAGCGCGATCGTGGTGCCGCCCACCTTGAGCTGGACATCGAACGGGTGCTCGACCGCGATCGCGATCCGGCCGCGGTCGAGCAGGTGCCAGCGCAGGAATCGCTCGATTGCCTGGCGGGCCTGGTCGCGCTGCTGCTCGGACTGCCACGGCGCCTCGAACGCGAGCTGACCCCAGACTCGATCGAGCCGGGCCACCAGACCGTCAAGCTCCGGCCCGGAGGCGCCGCTACCCACCTCGGCGGCCAGCGCGTGCACCAGGGAACCGAACCCGAGCGCGGTGGTGCGGGCAGACTCACCGTGCGCCTCACGGCTGAGGAACCACCGCAGCGGGCACTGCTGCACGGCCGCGACCGCGCTGCCGGACAGCCGCAACGGCTCGTGCGGATCGCGCACCGGGATGCCCGGATCGGTGAGCTCGGCCATCCCCCACCACCGATCCGGATGCGCGGTCGGGATCAGCGGATGACCGTCATCGCTGGCCTGCCGGGCCAGCCAGCCGAGCCGCGCCGCGGCGGCCCGGCGCAGCTCGGGGGCGGCGGCCGGGTCCACCGCGACCGCGCGCAGCTCGGCGACCAGGCCCGCCATCGTCATCGGCCGGGCCGGCCTGGACAGCACGTGCACCGGCTCGACCCCGAGCTCGTCGAGGAACCTGGACGGTTGGTCGCCGTCGTCGTCGGGCGATCGGACCGCAGTGACCAGGAGCCGCTCCTTGGCTCGGGTCACCGCGACGTAGAACAGCCGACGTTCCTCGCCGAGCACTTCGGCCAGCGAGGGCGGCTCGACCAGCCCGGCCGGACCGATCCGCTCGGCGGACAGCAACGAGCCGCGCCGGCGCAGATCCGGCCAGACGCCCTCCTGGACCCCGGTCACCACGACCAGCCGCCACTCCAGACCCTTGGCCCGGTGCGCGGTCAGCACCCGAACCCCCTGGCCACGGGTGGCCCGCTCGGCCAGCGTGTCACCCGGAATCTGCTGTGCCTCGACCTCGGTGATGAAGTTCAGCGCACCGCGATAGCCCGCGCGCTCCTCGGCCCGCTCGGCCGCGTGGAACAGCGCACACACCGCGTCGAGGTCCCGATCGGCGCGGGCACCGGCCGGACCAGCCAGCTCGGCGGCTCGCCGCAGCCGATGCGGCCAGGACGTGCCCGACCACAGCTGCCACAGTGCGAGCTCGGGTGCCGCGCCAGCGGTGAGCAGCTCCCTGGCCGCGGCCAGCAGCCGGCCGAGTTGGACCGCGGGCGCGGCCACCCGCTCGTCGTAGCTGGTCAGGATCTCCGGGTTGGCGACCGCTTCCCTGATCAGCGCGGCCGAGCCGCGCACCTTGGACAGCACGGCGCCTTCGGCCGAGGCCGCGAGCCGCTCCTCGGCCCGAAGCGCCCGGCCGAGCCGGCGCAGGTCAGCAGCGTCGGCCCCGCCGAGTGGGGAGAGCAGCAGCACCCGGGCCGCTTCTTCGGTCAGCGCACTCGGATCGGCGACGCAGCGCAATGCCAGCAGCAGCGGCGCGACCGCCGGCTCGAACCGCAGCGGCAGCTCGTCGCCGGCCACGTCGACCGGCACGCCGGCCGCACCGAGCACCCGGCGCGCCACCGGAATCGAGTGCCGGCCCGACCTGACCAGCACGGCCATGTCCCGCCAGGCGAGGCCGTCCTCGAGGTGGGCGCGCCGCAGCAGATCGGCTACCGCCTCCAGCTCGGCACCCAGGGATGGGTAGGTGCGCACCGCAACCCAGCCGGGCGGGAGCCCGTCGGCGGTCGACAGCTCGCGGTGAGCCTGCAGCTGGACGTGCAACCGGTTGAGCCGCATCCGCTCGGTCACCCGGCGGGACGCGGCAAGCAGCGCCGGACCGGCTCGCCTGGACACCCGCAGCGCCAGGACCTGCGCGGGCGCGTCGTCGAGCCGGCGGAACTGGAACGGGAAATCGAGGATGCCGTTGCGGTCGGCGCCCCGGAACGCGTAGATCGACTGATCCGGGTCGCCGACTACCACCAGCTCGCGGCCGTCACCGGCGAGCGCGGCCAGCAACCGCACCTGGGCTGGATCGGTGTCCTGGTATTCGTCCACGAACACCGCCGCGAACCGGGCCCGCAGATCGTCCCTGACCCGCGGCTGACCGGCCAGCAACACCGCCCGGTGCACCAGCTCCGCGTAGTCGATGGCACCTTGGCTGTCCAGCGTGTCCAGGTATTCCTCGAGGAAAGCGGCCAGCGCCGACCAGGTCGGCCGGTCGCCGGTCTCGGCGCCGATCCGCCTCAGGTCCCGCGGATCGAGTGCCAGGTTGCGGGTGCGTGCGATGACGTCCCTGACCTCCTCGGTCAGCCCGCGGGTGGTCAGGCACTCGCGCAACAGCTCGGGCCAGCGGACCCGGCCGGTCTCGACGCTGCCGGCGAGCAGCTCGCGCACCGCGACCTCTTGCTCCGGGCCGGACAGCAGCCGCACCGGATGCGCGAAAACGTCGGCCGGCTGGTATTGCCGCACCAGCCCGTAACAGAAGGAATGGAACGTGGCCACGGTCGGGGCGACCGCGGACTGGCCGAGCCGCGCGGTGATCCGGTCGCGCAGCTCGCCCGCGGCCCGCCGGCTGAACGTGAGCGCGAGCACCTCGCTGGGTGCCAACCCGGGTCCATGACGGTCGGCCTGGTTGCCGCACGCGATCCGGTCGAGCACGGCCTCGACCAGCGTCGTGGTCTTGCCCGTGCCCGGCCCGGCGAGCACCAGCAACGGGCCGCCGCGATGCCGCACCACAGCCTGCTGCGCGGCGTCGAGAACCGGCGCCACGGCAGCCGCGACCGGCGGTCTGACCAGGCGATATCGGGTGTCGAGCCGCGCCACGCCGGTCCTCCCTCCGCCGCTGCGACGCACCGTGCTGGCAGCACTGCGATGCGCCGTGCTGGCAGCATCAGACCACGGCACACCGACAGTTCGCGGCTACTTCCACCGGCGCGTCGGAGACCCGTTGTGGACAAGGCGTGGAGGCTAAGTCTGCACCAGGATCGGCGGTAGTTCGGACCAGCCGGCCCAGCGCGCGCGGGCCATGTCGACCCGGTCGCCGCGGCGGTTCATTGGGGTTCCTTCGGCGCGGTAATGGGCCAGCGCCCTGGCCTCGTGGCCGGGCAACAAGCTGCCGTCGGCGCGGATCACCCGCCACCACGGCACCCCGCTGCCGTACCGCGCCAGCACCGTGCCGACCGTGCGCGGACCACCGGTGCCGAGGAACTCGGCGATGTCGCCGTAGGTCACCACCCGGCCCGGCGGGATCGCTTCGATCACGTCCAGGACGGCCTCCGCGAACGGGGTTGGGAGCACGCCAGCACAGTAGTCGGTGCCCGTGGCTAGGGTTCGCGCATGCACGGGGACCAGGGCAAGCAGCAGATCATCGATACGTTCGACCGCGCCGCGGACAGTTACGAGCAGGTCGGGGTGGACTACTTCGGCCGGTTCGGCGCGCGGTTGGTCGAGATCGTGTCGCTCGAGCCCGGGCATCGAGTGCTGGATCTGGGCTGCGGGCGCGGTGCGGTGACCTTCCCGGCAGCGTCGACGGTCGGGCCGACCGGGCGGGTGCTCGGCATCGACGCCGCGCCCGGGATGGTCGCACTCACCGCCGCCGAAGCCGCGGCACGCGGGCTGACCCAGGTCGAGCTGCGGCCAGGCGATGCCGAGTTCCCGCCGGGTGAACCGTGCGAGTTCGACGCGATCCTGGCCGGATGTGTGCTGTTCTTCATCCCGGATCTCGCCGGAGCACTCGAGCGGTATGCCCGGCTGCTGCGGCCCGGCGGCCTGCTGGCGTTCTCCTGGTTCGGCGCCGATGACACCCGCTGGCAACCGGTCTTCGCCGCGCTCGGCACGTTCGCTCCGGCGGGCTGGGACCGCAAGACCGATCGCGATCCCGGGTGGGCCGAGCCGGCGTCGCTCCATGCGCTGCTGGCCGACCGCGGCTACCTGGATATCGACACCGTCGAGGAGACCTTCGAGGTCACGGTCCGAGACGTCGACCAGTGGTGGGACTGGTCGTTCTCGCACGGCGGCCGGGACTACTTCGAAGCGCTGCCGGCCGACCGGCACGACGACATCAAGGCGGCCGCCACGGCAGCGATGGGTGAGGTACAACGACCTGACGGCTCGCTCAGCATGCGCCCGGTCTTGCGATTCACGACCGGGCGCACCAGGCGTCAGTAGTTGGGCTTGTCCGGCTCGATCTGGTTGACCCAGGCCACGACGCCGCCGCCGACGTGCACCGCGTCGGCGAACCCGGCTCCCTTGAGCACCGCCAGGCATTCGGCCGAGCGGGCACCGGTCTTGCAATGCAGCACGATCGGCCGGTCCTGCGGCAACGTGGCCAGTGCGGCGCCGGACACGATCTCGCCCTTCGGGATCAGCACCGAGCCGGGGATGCTGACGATCTCGTACTCGTGCGGCTCCCGCACGTCTACCAGCAGGAAGTCGTCGCCGCGGTCCATCATGTCGGCGAGCTGACGGACCGTGATGGTCGAATCGCGCGCGGCGTCAAGCGCCTCCGCCGAGACCGTGCCACAGAACGCCTCGTAGTCGATCAGCTCGGTGACGGTCGGATTCTTCCCGCAGACGGCGCACTCCGGATCCTTGCGAACCCGCAGCTCCCGGTAGCTGGTCTCGAGCGCGTCGTAGATCATCAAGCGGCCGACCAGCGGTTCCCCGACCCCGGTCAACAGCTTGATCGCTTCGTTCACCTGGATCGAGCCGACCGAGGCACACAGCACGCCGAGCACGCCGCCTTCGGCGCAGGACGGGACCATGCCGGGCGGCGGCGGCTCGGGATACAGGCAGCGGTAGCACGGGCCGTGCTCGGCCCAGAACACGCTGGCCTGCCCGTCGAACCGGTAGATCGAACCCCAGACGTACGGCTTGCCGAGCAGCACACACGCGTCGTTGACCAGATACCGGGTGGCGAAGTTGTCGGTGCCGTCCACGATGAGGTCGTAGCCGGCGAAGATGTCCAGCGCGTTCGATGAGTCAAGCGCCACCTCGTGCAGCACGACGTCGACGAACGGGTTGATCTCCTTGACCGAGTCCCGGGCGGACTCAGCCTTGGACCGGCCGACGTCGGACTGGCCGTGGATGATCTGGCGCTGCAGGTTCGACTCGTCCACCACATCGAATTCGACGATGCCCAGAGTGCCGACTCCGGCGGCGGCCAGATACATCAGCGCGGGCGAGCCGAGGCCGCCGGCCCCGACACACAGCACCTTCGCGTTCTTCAACCGGCGCTGCCCGGCCATCCCGACATCCGGGATGATCAGGTGGCGGGAGTACCGCCGCACCTCATCGACGGTGAGCTCGGAGGCGGGCTCGACGAGCGGAGGCAGCGACACGTCACGATCCTTCGGCAGGTGGCACGGTTCCTTTAACCCAACCGTGCCACCGGGACGGCCATTCCGACAGGCCCGCGGTCGGCCTACGACTGCTGGCTGGGGTTCGGCCACGGGTTGGGGTGGCAGCCTTCCAGCGACTTGGTCTGCTGCACCATGATCGGGGCCGGCTTGCCCGGCTCGGTGCAGCTCACGTGCCGGTGGCCGAGCCCGTGCCCGACTTCGTGGCTGATCAGATACTCCCGGTAGGACAGGATGTCGTCGCCGTAGGTCGCCGCGCCGGTCCCCCAACGCAGCGCATTGATCACGGCGCGAGTGCCGTTCCAGCAGGACACCCGGCCGAACGTGCGCAACGGCGCGCACTGCACGTCGGTGAGCACCGGGCTGGACAGCGACACCCGTAGCCGCACCGGGCCGTGGTCGACCCGCTCGAAGCCCAGCTTTCCGGTGCCGCCCCAGCCCCGCGGATCGTTGAGGATCCGGTGCACGTCGGTGGCGAACTCCTGCGCGTCGAACGGCAGCCCGCGCTCGACCTCGACCACGTAGCGGATCACCTGCGCGCCCGGCGCCGCGGCCGCCACCTCCCGTCCGGGCACGACGGTGTAGACCCCGTCGGCCGACCGTGGCGGCACAACCAGTTTCGGCTGGGTCCGGCCGGCGACCACCGGCCCGTTCGCCCGGGCAGCCGCGGGCACGGCCGCATCGAGCCCGGCGGCTTCGAGCCCGGCCGCCACGCTGACACTGGCATCCCGGACCAGTTCGGCGGCCGCTTCCTGCAGCTCGGCGGTTCCGGCGGCCTCGGCGGCCGGCTCGTTCGCGGCCGGTCCGATCGCATCCACGGTCGCTGCTGAGGCCGGCCGGCTGGTCTGGCTGGTCTGGGGCCCGGTGTTGGACGGCCGGGCCGGGGCGGCCAGCGACTCAGGGACTGCGGCCGACACCACCATCCGGGCCGCCGACCTGGACTCGGCCAGGGTCGCCGAATCCGCGGACCCGGGGCTGGCCAAGTCGGAGTCGGAGCCGGCGAGCTGCGGTGCGGCCGGGTCGGAGCCGCGCAGTCCTTGCGTGCTGAACCCGAACGCGAGCAGGTACACGATCGTGGCGAGGGCGTAGCAGCAAGCGCCGGCGACGCTCAGCCGGCGGCACAGCAACTGGGTATGGCTCGGCCGGCGGATTCGGGTCCGGCGTGACTGGGTCCGGCGTGACTGGGT
>JAKEEW010000472.1 GCA_022616375.1 Sporichthyaceae bacterium | reverse complement strand
GGCGGCCGGCGAGGTGACCAGAGCGGGACAAGTCGGGCCAGCCGGGCTAGTCGGCTGCCTTGACCACGGCGGCCCAGGCTTGACCGGCTTGATCGGCCAGCTCCAGGTCGGCCGGCTTGAACTCGTACCACTCGGATGCCGGAGCGTCCGGCAGCTCGCCGCAGGTATCGGGTCAGGCCATGGACCAGTGGCATCTCCCAGCCGCTCCCGATCCCCCACATTACGGTCACCGGGTCGTTCAGGAACACGTCGATCTCCCGGCCGTCCTGCTGCACGAATCGGTCCGGCACCGCGTGCTCGAGCTCGAGCACGGTGTCCTCGTCGCTGCGCCCGAGGGTCAGCCGAAGCTCCACCTGGCTGACCGGATGATCCGCGTAGGACCAGGTCAGCTGAAGCAACCGGGGCGGCTCGCAGCGCAGGATCCGCCCGCTCGCGTTGCCGTCGAGCGAGAACGTGCCGCCGGCCCGGAGATCACCGCTGACCTGGAGAAACCAGCGGTTGAGCCGGTCCGGGACGGTGCACGCCTCCCAGACGTCCTGGATGGGTGCGGCGTAGTGCCGGCGGAGCAGCGCGGTGTGTAGTTCGCCGGCGCCGATCTGCCGCCGACCGATCTCGCGGTGGATCTCGTCCTGTGGGGCAGTCGGTTCGGTAGTCATGAGGATCGAGGCCTTTCGCTCTCGGGTGGGGTCCCAGCACCAAGCCGGCGGGCCCGCTTGCCGCGGGCAAGCTCGGTCGCCAGGGCATCCAGATGCGGCGTCCAGAACTGCCGGTAGCGCTCGAGCCACTGGTCCACCTCGCGCAGCGGTGCCGGATCGACCGCATAGAGCCGGCTGGTGCCGGCCGCTCGGACCGTGGCGAACCCATGTTCGCGGAGCACCCGCAGGTGCTGCGATACGGCCGGCTGGGAGATCCCGAACTCGGCCTGGATCGCCTGGGTCACCGCTCCGGCCGAGCGCTCACCGTCGGCGAGCAGCTCAAGGATCCGGCGCCGGACCGGGTCACCAAGGACGTCGAACGCGTGCACAGAGCCGACTATCTCAGTCTTAGCTTATATAAGTCAGGACTAATGGGCGGGACGGCCCAGGCTAAGCCACCCCGCGGAATCCCCAGGCCCTGGCCACCAGCGGGATGGACCCGGCCGAGTCGACCGGCAGCCTGGCCCGGAGCAGCTCCCTGAGCTCCGCCCGCGCGGGCTCGGACAACGACATCGTGTAGGCCGGAGCCGGACCCTGCCCACCCAGGAATGGCG
>JAKEEW010000471.1 GCA_022616375.1 Sporichthyaceae bacterium | reverse complement strand
TCCCAAGTTCGATGACGTGAATCATCCCACGGCCCAGGCCGGCATCACCTGCACCGTGTGCCATTCCATCACGGCCATCAACTCCGACCGGGGCAACGCCGCCGCCTCCGCCGTCACCGGCCCCGCTCGAGGGGACCGGTACGCCGCGGCAGCAGCGACCCGCCGGCGAGCTGCCGGAGCGCTACCGCCACCAGCCGGTGCCGCGGCCCGACACGCCACCGCTCAGCCGGGTCCAGCGCCACATGGGCGTCACCACCCCGGCGTCGCCGCAGTCGACCGCCACCGCCGCCGACTTCACCGCCGAGCGCTACCTGCGCGGCCAGTCGCTGGCGCCGCGCGACGGCTGGCGCCGCCTCGTCTACTGGCTCACCGGCGGGCGCGTCAACCTCGGCCCGAGCCCGGCGGAGATGGCCGAGCGCGAGCTGATCGCCCGCGCCAAGACCCCGATCCCCGGGTGCCGCTCGATCGCGGTGATCAGCCGCAAGGGCGGGGTCGGCAAGACCACCACCACGCTGATGCTCGGGCACACCTTCGCGAGCCTGCGCGGCGACCGCGTGGTCGCCCTCGATGGCAACCCCGATGCCGGCTCGCTCGGCTACCGGGTGCGCCGCGAGACCGCCGCGACCGTCACCAACCTGCTCGCCGATGAGCAGATGATCACCCGCTACGCCGACATCCGCGCGTACACCTCGCAGGCGCCGACCCGGCTCGAGGTGGTCGCCTCCGACGACGACCCACGCATCACCAAGGCCCTCGGCGAGGAGGACTACCGGCGCGCGATCGCGCTGCTGGAGCGGCACTACAACCTGATCTGCCTCGACACCGGCACCGGCGTGCTGGAGTCGGCCACCCGCGGCATCCTGCAGCTCGCCGACCAGATCGTGGTGGTGATGTCGCCGAGCCTCGACTCGGCCCGCGCCGCCAGCTCCACCCTGGACTGGCTCAACGAGAACCGCCACGCGGAACTGGTCCGCAGCGCCGTCGCGGTCATCAACGGCGTCCAGGCGGACGGGCTTGTCGAAGTCGACCGAATCAGGGAACATTTCGCTGGGCGCTGCCGAGCGGTCGTCCAGGTGCCCTGGGACCCCCACCTCGCCGCCGGCGCGGAGACCGACGTCGGTCGCCTCCGACCCACCACCCGGCACGCCTACCTGGAGGTGGCCGCCGCCGTCGCCGACGGCTTCATGACCTAGCCGTGCCGACCATCAACCCGCTCACAACCCACGGGGGACCGCCGCCGACGGACTCGGCACACCGTGGACTGATGAAGTTCGCAAGGAGGTAGACGCGCGATGAGCCGTCTGTACCTGGCCGCTCAAGTGGTGGTGGCACAGGTCGAATGGAAGCCCGACTTCAACGCCATCCCGGGGGCCGGGCCGTTCCAGCAGGTCATCAACGGGATCGGTGCCTTCGCGCTGCTGCTGTCACTGTCTGGTGTCATCATCGGC
>JAKEEW010000470.1 GCA_022616375.1 Sporichthyaceae bacterium | reverse complement strand
GCGTTCCCGCACCCGGAAGCAGATCCGGATGTCCATTTGGGAGCGGATGGCGCCGCCACCCATCGCGGCCTGGGTGGGGCGTTGGGTGGCGGATATCAGGGTGACGGCGACGGCGCGGCCGCGACGGGCGATCGAGTCGGCGTAGACGAGAGCACGGCCGGCGTGGTCGGCCAGTTCGGCATGCTCATCGATGACGATGACCAGCGCGGGCTGGGCTGGGGTTGGGTGCCAGAGCCGTTGCCCGTGCTGGGCGAGGTCGTCGGCTCGGGCGTTGAGAATTTTCGCCGCGTCGCGGAGCAGCACCTCGGCCTCAGCGGGGGTGGTGGCGAGTCGGTCGAGGCAGCCGGCCCAGGGCAGGATCTCCATCCCGGACTTGAGGTCGATGCCCCACAGCACCACATCGGTGCAGCCGGACAACTCCGCCAAAATGAGGTTCAGCGCGCCGGACTTGCCGGATCCCATCAGTCCGCCGATCAGGACGTGCCGGTGCGCGACGTTGACCATCACCGGCGTGCCGTCTTCGAACAGGCCAACCTCGAACGCCTCGGTGACCGATTCGATGGCCGGTCCGGGCCATTCCAGCGGTTCGGCGTGCGGGTCCGCGTTCAGGACCGTGAGATCGAACCGGTCAGCCCGGTCCGGATCCGGTTCGATCCGTAGCGCGCCTTGCCGGACGCCCATGCCGGATTCGATCGCGGGTAGCCGGTTGATGGCCTCGGCCACGGTCTGGCCTTGCCGTAGCCGGATGCGAGCGGACCATCCCCACGGTGTCTGGGTGGCGGATTGGATGTGCGAGCCGGCCAAGCCGACCTTCTCCGCGAGGTCGGGCCAGGCTTCCAGCCCGCGCTGGAGCCGGACTCGAGTACGGCGCCTGCGGTGTGCCCACCACGGGATCCCGAGGATCACCGTGGCCAACTTCAGCGTTACCGGCAGTGGTTCATGGCCGGGGCTGGCCAACGTCGCGGCGGTCGCCCAGATGCCGGCGAAGCCGGCTACCGCGGTCGCGTAGAGGCGTTCGGCGCGGGTGTCGATACCCAGTCGATCGCCCCAGCGCCACAACCCCACGGTGACCGCCACAGTCGCGATAGCGACGCCGAATGCGGCTTCGTGTGAGGAGTGCAGGATCCCGGCGCCAAACCACAGTCCGATTGCGAGGTAGAACGGTGCGAGTTCGGAGCGGTACCGCCACCCAATCCAGCCCATCAGGGACAGCAGGCGAAGTAGTCCGCGCACGATGCCGCCGGCCATCCCCAGGATGAGCGATGCGGTCATCAGATCGTCGTAGGTGGAGCGGACCCGGTACGGGCCGTGGCGCCAGCTCATCGGCCACCCCCGATCGGGGGTAGTGGGTCACGGGCGTCGAGTTCGTCGAGCAGGTAGGTCAGCGGATCGGGGTCGCCCTCGGCCGCGGCGGCCAATGCCGCACGGGTGGCGGCCAACAGGTCGGCCAGCCGACGTCGGGCGATGCGTAGTAGTCGCTGGGATCGTTCGATCTCGGCCAGGAGGACCGGCACGTCGCAGGCGACCAGCCACAGCCGGTCCACCAATTCCGCCCCGGATAGGTCAGGGTCGAGGTTGAGCCAGTGCGCCTGGATGACGGTCAGGTCGACCAGCCGCCCCGGCCCCCGTGGCGCACTCGAAGTGGCCGGGTCGGCGGTCGTCGTGTCGTTCGGGCGTTGCTGGTGCGGATGCTGTGTGGTCACGGCACCACCTCCTCGGATTGTTGGGTCGGGTCATCCGGTCTCCTTCCGGTCTGCTTGTGATCTGGTG
>JAKEEW010000469.1 GCA_022616375.1 Sporichthyaceae bacterium | reverse complement strand
ACGTCGATCGCGCCGAGCAGCCGCCCGAGCTCGACGTGATCCCTCGGGTCGAACCCTTCGGCGGCGAAGTCGCGCGGGGTGCCCACGTGCTCGAGCACCACGTAGTCGTCCTCGCCACCGGGCGGGACCCCGTCCTCGATGAAGTTGGACAGCTGCAGCTGAACCCGCCGGACGTCCACCTCGGCCTCGTCCACCTCGGCCTGGGCCGAGCGGACCTCCGCGGCCAGGGACTGCGCCTTCTCCAGCAGCGCCGCCCGTTCGTCGCCGCGGGCGCTCGCCACCTGGCGGCCGACCGACTTCTGCTCCGCGCGAAGGGACTCGAACCGACTCAATGCGGATCGGTGCCGCTCGTCCGCGGCCAGCAGGGCATCGACAAGTTCGGGATTTTCGCCCCGGAGCCGCTGCGCGATGCGCAGCCTTTCGGGGTCGTCACGGAGTTGGCGAAGGTCGATCACCTACCCGAGCGTACCGGCCCGGACCGCCCTGGGCCTTCCCATAAGCCGGGGGGTGCCGCCTATCGTGTCCCGCGTGTCCCTGCTGAGCTGGATCACGGTGACGGCCCTAGTGCTGGCCGCCGCCGGCTCCGCGCTGGCCTGGCGGCGCTGGCAGGACGCGAGCTACGTGCTCGGGGTAGGAATCGCGGCGTGGATCACGGCGGACCTGGCCGGACTGCCGGCCTGGCCGGCGCTGGCGGTGGCCGGTTACGGCAGCGTGATCGCTCTGGTGCTGCGGCGCAGCCGCCGGGTCGTGCCTCGGGTGGCAGCGCTGCTGGCCGGTCTCGGGCTGGTGACCGCGGTGTTCCTTGACGTGACCCTGCCGGGCCGGTCCGACCTCTCGCTCGGCACCGTGGTGACGGCCGGCCTGGTCGGCGCCGGCTGGCTGCTGCTCGGCACCTTGCTCTGGCGGCGCTACGAACCTGCCCGGAGCAGTCCGACGCGGTCCAGCGGCCGAGCCCACCCGATCGCAATAGTGATCAACCCGGCCAAATACTCCGACGGCGGCCTGGCGATCCGGTCGCTGATCCAGATCCAGGCCAAGACGCTTGGCCTGCCCGAACCGGACTTCCGGGAGACCACGCCGCTGGACGCCGGCCTCGGCCAGGCTCGCGAGCTGGTTCAGCTCGGCACCGGCCTGGTCATCGCTTGTGGCGGGGACGGGACCGTCCGGGCCTGCGCCGACGCCCTGGCTGGCACCACGGTGGCGCTGGGCATCGTCCCGGTCGGCACCGGCAACCTGCTGGCCCGCAACCTTGGCCTGCCGATGGAGCCGGGCGCCGCGGTCGAGGTGGCGCTGCACGGCCGGGAGCGGCGAATCGATCTCGGAGTGGTCGAAGGCCAGCGGTTCGCGGTGATGGCCGGGATCGGCTTCGACGCGGCCATGGTGGCCGGCACGTCGGAACGGCTGAAGAGCGGCATGGGCTGGCCGGCCTACCTGCTGTCCGGTGCCAAGCACCTGTTCGGCGACATCATGCGGGTCACCGTCCGGATCGACGACGGGCCCGAGCTGCAGCGGCGGGCCCGCCTGGTGCTGGTCGGCAATGTGGGGCGGATCACCGGCGGGATCCCGCTGCTTCCGGACGCCGCGCCCGACGACGGGCTGCTCGACGTAGTGATCCTCACCCCGCGGACTCTGGTCGGCTGGGTGCACGTGGCCGGCCGGGTGCTGACCCGGCGCCGGGGCACCAGCCGTCCGGTAGAGCGGCACCGGGGCAAGCGGGTGGAGGTGCGGGCCGACAAGCCGCAGCCCCGGGAGCTGGACGGCGACAACATCCCGGACGCGGTCGACTTCGTCGCCGAGATCGAGCCGGCCACCCTCACCGTGCGGGTGCCCTAGCGGTGGACCCGCGCCGGCGAGCTAGCCCCGGCGGCCGGTGACGAACACGTACTCCCGGCTGGAGTCGGTGAACGGTTCGCCTTCGAAGCCGCCGTACAGCGCCTCCAGCTCCAGACCGGCGACGTCGATGAGCCCGAGCCACTCGTTCTTCGTGGCCCACCACATCGAGCTGACGGCGCCGGACTCGGTGACGATGTCGAGCCGGTTCTCGCCGACGGAGAACCGGAAAGCATGCGGCACGGGTTCGTCCTGGCGTCGCCCGTCCAGCCGGACCGCGCTGTTGTGATCGAATGCGAACGCGTTCCAGGCGAACCGCCCACCCGGGCGCAGCGAGCCGGCTACCCGCTCGAACGTCCGGCGGCGGTCGGCCCAGGTCGGCAGGTGCAGCAGGGCACGGTAGGGGCAATAGATCAGCCCGGCCGGCTCGTCGAGCGCGAGATCTCGCATATCGCCGTCGCGCAGGTCGAGCTGCACGCCCGCGTCCACCGCCCGAGCCCGGGCCTGCCGAAGCATCGCGGGTGAGGAGTCGATTCCGATGACCGGCCGGCCGGTGGCCCGCGCGATCGGGATCGCCACCCGCCCGTTGCCGACCGCGAGCTCGACCAGCGGCCCGTCGGCGGCGCGGGCCAGCTCGGTGTAGAACGCGACGTCGGCGGTCATGTGCGCCGCCCATTCGTCGTACCGGTTGGCGAACGCCTCGTCCCAGCTCATCGGCTTACCGGTCGGGCGGACCTGGCGTTACAGCCGGCCGTCGCGGATCCGGGCCAGCCAGGCGGCGGCGTCCCGATACTCGACCTCGGACACGCCGCGCCGCAGCACCGGGCGAACCTGGTCGGCCCGCGGGTAGGAGCCGAGGTAGCGGACATCTGCGCAGACCCGGCGCAGGCCCATCAGCGCCTCACCGACCCGGGCGTCGTCGATGTGGCCTTCGCAGTCGATCGAGAAGCAGTATCGGCCGAGCTGGTCACCGGTGGGTCGGGACTCGATCCGGGTCAGGTTGATCCCGCGGACCGAGAACTCGGTGAGCACCTCGAGCAGCGCGCCCGGGTGGTCGTCGGTGATGTAGGCAACCAGCGAGGTCTTGTCCGCCCCGGTCGCGGTGGGTGGCGGAGCCGGCCGGCCGACCAGGACGAATCGGGTCACTGCGTGTGGGTTGTCCTCGATGTCGCCGACCAGCTCGACCAGCCGGTAGTGATCGGCCGCGATCGGCGCCGCGATGGCCGCGTCGAGGTGGCTGCCCGGCTCGGCGACCGCAGCGGCCGCGCCCGCGGTGGACGAAGTCGGGATGATCTCCACATCGGGTAGGTGGGTGGCCAGCCAGGTGCGGCACTGGGCATGGGCGTGCGGGTGGGTGCCGACCCGGCACACCTTCTCCAGATCGGTGCCGGCCTTGGCCAGCAGCGCGAAGCCGACCCGCAGCAGCACCTCCCTAGTCACGATCAGCGGATCACCGGCGGCCAGCTCGTCCAGGGTGGCCGGGACCGAGCCCTCGACCGAGTTCTCCAGCGGGACCATGGCGCCGTCCGCCTCGCCCTGACGCACCACGTCCAGGGCGGCCGGCACGCTCGGGCACGGCAGCAGCTCGGCTCTGGCCGCGGCGGGCAGGCTACGCAGCGCGGCCTCGGTGAACGTGCCCTCCGGGCCGAGGTAGGCATACCGGGCAGGCGGCACTCCAGGCATGCCGCCACCATAGATGATCCGGAACCCCGGCCGGGCCGGGTGGTGGCCGGCCGGGCGGTCCTAGGCGGTTCGGGCCGTCCTGCGCGGCTCGGACGATCCTCCCCGGTTCAGGCGGTCCTACGCGCGGTTCGGGCGGTGCTACGCGGTTCGGGCGGCCCGCCGGGCGGCGCCGATCGCCGCAGCCAGCACCTGCCGCTCCTCCGGCGAGAGTGCGACCGTGCTGGTGCCGCGCCGGACCCCCTTGGCGTAGGTCCTGGTCTCGGTCCGGGTTGTGATGGAGGACAGGACCAGGCCGCTGCCGTCGTCGTCGAGCATCGCCGCGGACCAGCTCAGCCGCCCGCCGACATCGTCGAACGCGTCGTAGCGGACCACCGCGACGTGCCGGATCGCGGCGGCCAGGTCGACCCGTAGCTCGGCCAGCTCACCCCGGACGCCTTCGAGGTCGTCGCGAAGCCCGACCAGCTCGGCCACGTTCCGCTCGACGATCTCGAGGAAGCTCTCCTCGGTGTCGCCGGCTTGGAGCAGCACAAATGACTGGCGGAGCCGGTCGATCCGCCGATGCGCGCCCAGCCCGAGCAGCAGGCCGAGCAAACCGGCGCAGAGCCCGCCGATGGCTAAGGCACTGACAATCTGGGGCGAGAGCTCCACGTCGCGAGGGTAACGGCATAGTT
>JAKEEW010000468.1 GCA_022616375.1 Sporichthyaceae bacterium | reverse complement strand
GGGTTGGTGCCCGAGACGCTGGCGTAAGACTCCAGAGCGGCCAACGCCGAGTCGTGGCCGCGCAGGTACGGCAGGGTGGGCCCACCGCGTGGGTCGGGCACGCTCACCGTGACCGACCAGTCCGCGGTGGCCGGTGGCGCGCTGGCCGCCCAATGCGGGCGGGTGCCGGCGGCCTCGCCGAACGCGACCGCCAACGCCACCGCCGCCGGGGGCCGCACACCGCCGTGGGTGGCCGCCAACGCACTCAAGAATTCCGCCGACGGCGGTTGGCCGGTCAGCGCCGCCCACCGCGCGCCCGCCTCCTGCCACCGCGCGACCCGTTCGGAGTGCTCGAGTGTCTCGGCGACACCGGGCAGCATCGGCGCGACCAGCGCCACCTGCGCGGCGACCAGCCGACGCCAGCCGGGGCGGCCTAGGGCCGACCATTCCGCGGCGCTCATAAGCCGGTCCAGCCCGATCGGTTGACCGTCCCGCTCAACCCAGGTCGTCGAGTGCCGCGCGGACGCGTACACCTCCAAGGCGCGCAGCGGCGACCGGGTCGACACCAGCAGCGCCAGCGGACCTGCCGGGCCATTCCCCTGTCCGGCCAGCACCTCGTACTGCGCCGGAATGCGTGAACGCGGACCCGGTTCGACTAGCGGGTCCTGCGTCGGTTGGGCGCGTCGGGGCGAACCGTGCGTGGGGTTGCTGCCGGGCTGGTGGCCTTGGTCCACGAGCATCGCGGCCAGTCCGCTGACATCATCGACGGTTCTCACGCCGAAGATCCCGGGCACCGCCTCGGCCTCAGCCCGGTCTGCCGCAGCGACCACCACCGTGGTGAACCCGAGCTGGGCGGCCGCCGACACCGCAGTCGCGACCGTGGGCATCGGGCGGACCCGACCGTCCAGGTCGAGCTCGCCGATCAGAGCCACGCCGCGCAGCGCCTCACCGGGCACGTCGCCGGTCGCCGCGAGCACGGCCGCGCCCAGCGCGAGATCGAGCCCAACCCGATGTCCGGCAGGCCATGGCGGATACACCGACACAGTGATGTTCTGGGTCAGGCCGTGGCCGCTGCTGACCAGAGCGGCGCGAACCCGGTCACGGGTCTCGACCGTGACCGGGGGTAGCCCAAGCAGTGCGAACCCCCGAGCGTGGCCGCCCACCCGCGCCTCGACCATCACGACCCGCCCGTGCCCGGCGACCACGCCTGCCCCGTACGCGCGAACCGGCTCGCCCGCCGCCAACCCGCCGGCGTTGATGTCGTGGATCACCGAGGGGGTGGATCGGTCCTCGAAATGGGCGATCTCGCGGATGACCCCGTGCGCACGCCACGCATCGTCGCGGAACCGGTAGCCGGGCGGCAGCCTAAGCAGAGAATCCCGTATGCGGGAACGGTCCGGGTGATCCCACACCATCTGCCCATAGGAATCTGTGCCCAGCTGCGCCCAGCCTCGCCCGGCCAGGTAGGCGGCCACGTCTCCGGGAGTCACCGGTGGCACGTCGTCGGGCGGTCGGCCGTCTGTCCCCCTACTCATCGCTGGCCCCTTCCTGCAGGCGGTGTCGCCGCCGCGGCCGCGGACATCTGGCGGAACTTCGGGTCTGTGTCGAACATGGCCGCCTCGGCGGCAGTCAGGCGCATCGATGCGGGCACCCCGACCCGGTGCCCGATCTTGATCAGGTACTTGCCGCGGCCGGGATGGGTTTGGGCGGTGCCGTCGATGCCAGTGGCCGCCGGGGAGGCCCAGGAGGCGACCAGTTCACGTTCGGCGTCGGTGAGCGGTTTGGACGCCGACACCCGGGCCAGCTCGCCGGCCGGCTGGGCGGCCAGCACCAGGGTGTCGCAGCGTTCCATCAGCCCGGCGGCCTTGGCCCGGTCCTCCTCGGTGGGCAGCGCCTCCAGGTCGCGCAGCGAGTGGGTCAGCATCAGCGACACCTCTCCTTTGGCCCGGTTCAACCGGGTGATCGCATCAAACGCCGAGACCATGCCAGGGCCGGCGCGCAGCGCCCGCCACAGCTCGTCCAGCGGCAGCACCCGCGGCCGAGGATCCAGGCCGAGCGCGCGAGCCACGTCCACGGCCTGGTAGCTGTACGCCCAGGTGGCCAGCAACCCGGCCGCCACGACCTGATCCCCGGCGGTCAGCAGCGCGGACAGGTCGACGCTGACCGCCGTCGAGGCCAGGTCCAACGGGGTGGTGGTTGGCCCGTCGAACAGTCCGGCCAGCGGCCCGTCGCACAGGTTTTCCAAGGCCGCCACCACATCGCGGACCTGAGCGCGGTACTCGGACTCGTTGCGGCACATCAACCGGTCGGTCAGCTCCTTCGGGGCCTGCCGCAGCACCCGGATCACGTCCGGCACCACCGGTTGGTCGGCTGCGCTGCCGGTGGCAAGCCGAAGCGCGCAGGTCAGCGCGGCGGCCTCCTCGGCGTTGGGGCGCCGGCCCAATCCGTGCGCGGTGGCCACCAGCGCGCCCAGCAGTTCGCTACGCCGGGCGGTGACCTCGGCCAGCAGCTTGTCGCGTTCCTCGGTCGGGCGGGAGTCGACCAGCCGTCCCAGCGGACCGGAGTCCAGCGGGTTGATCCGGTCCAGGCCGCGTCCGACCCGCACCACCTGCCCGCCCAGCGCATGCACCAGCGGGGCGTACTCACCCTTGACATCGCCCGGGCACAGCAGCGCGTAGCCGTAGCCGACCAGGCCCAGGCAGATCCGCTTGGCCAGCGCAGACTTGCCGCTGCCGGGCTGGCCCTGGATCCACATCGAGGGGTTGGAGGTCAAGGTGCCCACCCAGCCGGGCGGATCGATGCACACCAGCTCGTGCGTCAGCACATCCGGGCCGATCGGCACGCCCTGCGCCGGCAGCCCCGAGGCCTGAAGGAACGGGAACAGCCCGGCTACCTGCACCGTGGTGCCCAGGTAGATGGCGCCGCGTTCGATGTGCGCGGCCCGGCCCGCGCCGGCGGCGCGCCAGCCGCGCTTGGGGGCGATCACCCGGGTGTTCAGCGCCGGCCCGGGCGACCGGTCGGTGTGCTGCGCGGTTTGGGGCATGGTCGGCCTCACAGGCCCGCCGGGTGGATCCCGCACGGCAGCCCGACCGCGAACGCGGCGGCCTGCCCGCCGTAGGCGACGCGCAGCCGCAGCCGGCAGCGGGTGGCGGCCTGCTCAACCTCGCCCCGC
>JAKEEW010000467.1 GCA_022616375.1 Sporichthyaceae bacterium | reverse complement strand
CCCGACATCACCCGGCGCCACTGGGCGGTGAACATCCGCAAATTCGTCCTGCGGGCCCACTCCCTCGACGAGCTGGTCCGGCTCGGCACCATGTCGACCGCCTGCGCCCGCTTCCTGGAGGCGTCGGTCGTCGCCGGGCTCAACATCGTCGTCGCCGGTGCCACCCAGGCCGGCAAGACCACCCTGCTCAACTGCCTCGCCGCGGCGGTCCCGCCACGTGACCGGGTGATCACCTGCGAGGAGGTCTTCGAGCTGCAGGTGAACCTCCCCGACGTGGTCGCATTGCAGACCAGGCAGCCGAACCTGGAGGGCGAGGGCGAGATCCGCCAGCGCCGCCTCATCAAGGAGGCGCTGCGGATGCGCCCCAACCGCCTGATCGTCGGCGAGGTCCGCCAGGAGGAGTGCCTTGACCTGCTGATCGCGCTCAACTCCGGGTTCCCCGGCATGACCTCCATCCACGCCAACTCGGCGCGGGAGGCGCTGGTCAAGCTGACCACGCTGCCGCTGCTGGCCGGCGAGAACGTGTCGCACCGGTTCATCCTGCCGACCGTGGCCGCGACCATCGACCTGATCGTGTTCCTGCGCAACGACGGCTACGGACGCCGCCGCGTCGAGGAGATCCTGGCGGTCAACGGCAGGGTCGAGGCCGACCAGGTCGAGTCCGGCATGGTCTTCCGGCGGCTCGACGACCGCCTGGTGTGGACCGGCGAGCACCCGCCGCACCTGGACCGCTTCCTCGCCAGCGGCTACGACATCACCGGGGTGCTCGCCGGATGATCGACCTGAGCGTGCTGGTGATCCCCAGCCTGCTGGTCGCCGGCCTGGTCCTGATCGTGCTGGGAGTCCAGGGCAGGGACCGGCCCCGGCCCGACTGGCGCTGGTCGCGGCGCCTGCGCGACTGGATGACCCAGGCCGGCGTCCGCAACGTCAGCCCGGCACAGCTCATGACGTTCTGCGTGGTGGTCGGGCTGGTCGCCGGGCTGCTGCTGCTCGCGCTGAGCCGGTCGCCGTGGATCGCGCTCGCGTTCACCGTGCTCGCCGGCTACCTGCCGGTGCTGGTCCTCAAGGCGCGCCAGCGCCGCCGCGCCCGCGAGCTCCAAGAGGTCTGGCCCGACGCGATCGACAACCTCGCCTCCGGCGTACGTGCCGGGCTGTCGCTGCCCGAGGCGGTCGCCGGTCTCGCCGAGCGCGGTCCGGAGCCGCTGCGGCCGGTGTTCGCCCGTTTCGCCGACACCTACCACGCCACCGGCAGCTTCGGCTAGGCCCTCGAGCTGCTCAAGGAGGAGCTGGCCGACCCGACCGCCGACCGGGTGATCGAGGCGCTGCGGGTCGCCCGCGAGGTCGGCGGCACCGAGCTGGGCCGGACCCTGCGGACCCTGTCTGGCTTCCTGCGCGACGAGTACCGCGTCCGCCGCGAGCTGGAGGCGCGCCAGGCCTGGGTCCAGGTCGCGGCCAGGATGTCGTTCTGCACGCCCT
>JAKEEW010000061.1 GCA_022616375.1 Sporichthyaceae bacterium | reverse complement strand
GCGCGTGCCAAGGACCAGTTCAAGCGGCGCGAGGGGCTGTCGCTGTCGCCGCTGCCGTTCTGCGTCAAGGCGCTGATCGCCGCGGTCAAGCAGTACCCGACCGTCAACTCGGCCATGGACGAGGACGGCAACGTCCACGTCTACCAGGACGTCCACCTCGGCGTCGCGGTCGACACGCCCAAGGGGCTGTCGGTGCCGGTGATCAAGCACGCCGACGGCCTCAACCTGGTCGGCCTGACCCGGGCGATCGCCGATGTGGCGCAGCGCACCCGCGACAACAAGGTCCGGCCGGACGAGCTGTCCGGGTCGACGATCACGGTGACCAACACCGGCAGCCGCGGCACGGTCTGGGACACGCCAATCATCAACCAGCCCAACGCGGCGATCTTCGCCACCCCGGCGATCGTCAAGCGGGCGGTGGTGGTCGACGACCCCGACCTCGGCGAGATCATCGCGGTGCGGCACATGATGTACGCGATCCTCACCTACGACCACCGCATCATCGACGGCGCCGACGCCGCCCGCTTCCTCGGCAAGGTCAAGGAGGTCCTGGAGGGCGCCGACTTCACCGCCGAGCTGGCCGCGGAGCTGGGCGTCGAGGAGGGGTAGCCCGATGGAGCCGCTGTGGACGGTGCGCGCCGGCCTGGTCCCCTACCGGCAGGCCTGGGCGTGGCAGCGCGCCCTGGTCGAGCGGCGCGCGGCCGGCGACATCCCCGACACCGTGCTGCTGCTGGAGCACCCGCACGTCTACACGATCGGCAAGCGCGGCGCCGAGGCCGACGTGCTGGTCGGCGAGGAGTGGCTCGCCGCGCAGGGCGCCGAGGTGGTCCACAGCGACCGTGGCGGCCTGGTCACCTACCACGGGCCGGGGCAGCTCGTCGGCTACCCGATCACCCTGCTCGACCCGGCCCGTGGCGTGTGGCCGTTCATCCAGCGGGTCAAGCTGGCGCTGTGCGACCTCGCCGCCAGCTTCGACCTGCGGGCGCGGGGCGAGCGGGGGCTGAAGACCGGGGTCTGGGTCGGCGACGCCAAGCTGGCCGCGATCGGCATGCGGGTGTCCCGCGGCGTGACCAGCCACGGCTTCGCGCTCAACTGCGCGACCGACCTGGCGAAGTTCAACGCGATCGTCCCCTGCGGCATGCCGGACAAGACCGCCTGCTCGCTGACCAGCCTGCTCGGCCGCGAGGTCACCGTCGCCGAGGTCCTCCCGCTGGCCGAGCGGCACCTGGCCGAGCGGCTGGAGCGCGACCCGGTCGCGATCGACCTCGCCGCGCTGGCACTCCCGGAGCGGGAGCCGGAGCAGGAGGCTGCGCCCGTCCCGGCCCGCTGACGGGCGCAGCCCGGCACCGGTCAGCTAGTGCTCTTCCGCGGAAATGACATGGATGTGATTAGCTCTCGGCTCCGTCGCGATCTGACCCGGAGGCCGCCGATGCCGAGACTGCCAGCACTGGAGAT
>JAKEEW010000466.1 GCA_022616375.1 Sporichthyaceae bacterium | reverse complement strand
GGGTCGCGATCCGCTTCGACGCGGTCGACCGGCCGAACGACCGCAAGGTCCACGCCAGGCCGACGCCGACGCTCGGCGGGCTGGCGATGTTCCTGGCGTTCGTCGGCGGGTTGGCGGTCGCCTCCGGCCTGCCGGGGCTGTCGCGGCAACTGTTCGCGTCCTCTGAGGCGGCGGGGGTGGCGGTCGGCGCGTCGCTGATGGTCGGCATCGGCATCCTGGACGACCTCAAGGGCCTGACCGCCCCGGCCAAGCTCGCCGGGCAGGTCTTCGCGGCCAGCGTGATGACGCTGGCGGGGGTGCAGGTGCTGTACTTCTGGCTGCCGTCGCTGGCCGACCCGCAGAACGGCAACATCATCATCCTGTCGCCCGACCTCGCCGTGCCGCTCACGGTGCTGCTGGTGGTGGTCACCGTCAACGCGGTCAACCTGGTCGACGGCCTGGACGGGCTGGCCGCCGGGCTGGTCGCCATCGGCGCGCTCGCCTACTTCATCTACAGCTACCGCACCGGCTCGATCGGCCTGATCGAGGGGGCCAGCCCCGCGCCGCTGCTGGCCGCGCTGCTGTTTGGGACCTGCGTCGGGTTCCTGCCGCACAACTTCAACCCCGCCCGGATCTTCATGGGCGACTCCGGCGCGCTGCTGCTGGGCACGCTGCTGGCCGGCGCGACGATCACCGGCATCGGGCGGACGACCCGCCCCGCCGCCGGTGACCAGTTCGCCCTGCTGATCCCGGTGATGATCCCGATCCTGGTGCTGGCGCTGCCGTTCATGGACACGTTCTTCGCGGTCGGGCGGCGGATGTTCTCCGGCAAGGGCATCATGACCGCCGACAAGAGCCACCTGCACCACCGGCTGCTGGAGATCGGCCACTCGCACCGCAAGGCCGTGCTGGTGCTGTACGCGTGGAGCGCGCTGCTGGCCGGCGCGGCGGTCGCGCTGGCGTTCACCGGGGCGCGCAGGGTGCTGCCGTTCTTTTTGATCGTGGTCGTCTGCGGGATCGTCGGGCTGCTCGCGCCGCGCTGGCGCCTGTCCCGCAACAACCCGCGGACCGGCTGACCAGAGCCGGGAACCTGGAGCCGGAAGTCTCGGAGGAGCTTGGATGGAGCAGGCCGACGCGAAGATCGTCCGTGGCGCACTGGCGTTCACGTTGC
>JAKEEW010000465.1 GCA_022616375.1 Sporichthyaceae bacterium | reverse complement strand
TAGGGTGTGTCTCCCAAGTCTTGGTGGATGCGGGCGGCGATCCAGACGGCGTCCGGCAAGGCGAAGGATGAGTCGATAGTGGAGCTATGGCGACTCTCGACAACGCAGCCGGTCGTCGCCTGGGCGGCGATCCGCGCCGCCGACGACTTGGGAGACACACCCTAGGCGTGCTCGCCGTCGACCGGGACCCGCTCAGCGTCGCGGTGGCCCGCGCCAACGCGACCGCGCTCGGGCTGGCCGACCGGGTCGAGCTGCGCTGTGCCGACGTCACCACGCTCGACCTGGCCGGCGAGCGGGTCGACGCGGTGTTCTGCGATCCGGCCCGCCGGACCGGGGCCGGCCAGCGGGTCTTCCAACTGGCCGGCTACCAGCCGCCGTGGTCGTTCGTGCGTGATCTGCCGGGTCGGGTGCCGGCTACCGGGATCAAAGTCGCGCCCGGCATCCCGCTCGGGCTGATCCCACTCGGGGCCGAGGCCGAGTGGGTGTCCGACCGGGGCGAGGTCAAGGAGGCGGCGTTGTGGTTCGGCCCGCTGTCCTCCGGGGTCAACCGCCGGGCCACGCTACTGCCCTCGGGGGCCAGCCTGACCGACGATCCGCAGGCGGAGCTGGCGCCGCCGCCGGTCGGTTCGGTCGGGCGGTATCTGTACGAGCCGGACGGCGCGGTGATCCGGGCCCAACTGGTGGCCGCGGCGGCGGCCCGGCTGGATGCGCACCTGATCGACCCGCGGCTGGCCTACCTGAGCTCGGACACTCGTAGCGACAGCGTGTTCGGCACCGGCTACCGGGTCGCAGATGTGTTGCCGTTCCAGCTCAAGCGGCTACGGGCGGCCTTGCGCGAGCGGGATATCGGCACCGTGACCGTGAAGAAGCGCGGGTCGGCGATCGATCCGGAGCAGCTCCGCCGGCGGCTTCGGCTGACCGGATCGCAGTCGATCGTGATCGTTCTCACCAGGATCGGCCGCCAGCCCACGGTAATCCTGGCTGATCCACTCCGATGAGCGTGGACAGGAACAGCGCACGGTATCGGGCCGGGTCGACGGTCACCGCGATGTCGATGCGATCGGAGTCCGGGCGCACCCGCAGCCCGTCCGGCGCCGCGACCGCGAGCACCGCACCGGCGTCTCCGATCGGCGCCTGGTCGGTGCCGAACCTGGCCAGCTGATGCGCCGCGAGCAGACCGGCCAGCCGTTGCGCCGGGTCGGCCGCTACCGCAAGCTCGGCGGCATCAGCCCGGTCGATCGTCACCTGGTAGAACACGTCGAGGCTGTACATCGTGATCGGTCAGCACGATCGCGGCCGCCTCCGGGTCGCTGCGCAGGTTGAAGTCGGACGGGGCGTCACCCTGCTGGGCCGAACCGCCGACGCAGATCAGCCGGCCGATCCTGGCCGCGACGGCCGGATACATCCGCAGCAGCAGCGCGATGTTCGTCAGCGGACCCAGGCTGATCACGGTCACCGGCATGGTGGACGTGCCCAGCGTCCGATACAGCACATCCACCGCATGCTCGAGCACCGGGAGTCGGGCTGGCCCGGGCAATCCGAGGTCGGCCGGCCCGTCCATGCCGTGGGCGCTGCGAGTCAGGTCGGCCGCGGCGAGCAGCGGGCGCCCGGCGCCGGCCGCCACCGGCAGGTCGACTGGCGCACCGGCCGCATCCAGCACCTTCAGGGTATTGATCACGACCTGGTCGACCCCGACGTTGCCGGCCACACAAGTGATCGCCCGAACGTCCAGGCCGGGATGGCGCAGCGCGAACAGCAGCGCAAGCGCATCGTCGACCCCGGTGTCCACATCCAGGACCACGTCCACGGCCTGAGGCTATCCGCCTAGCGGGTCGGTGGCACTGCCGAGATCGCGCCGGTGCGGATCAAGCGGGACACGTGTGCGGCCAGCCGCAGCTCGCCCTGCCCGGTCAGCTCGGCCGCGGGGAGCTTGTCGGCATCGGTCCTTGCATCCAGCAGCTCCTTGAGCGCCGGGTCGGTCATCTGCTCGGCGGCCGGAGCCAGGCAGTCCTCCGCGTCTGGGTTCTTGGTGGCGTAGCTGAGCACGTCGTCCACCAGCTTCGACCAGCCGGCACAGACGATCAACCAGAGCACCAGCCGGCGCTGCCGCTCACGTGACCACCCGGCCGGCCGCTGCAGCACGATCTTGACCAGACGGTGCACATTGACCAAGCGCTTCAGCTCGCGTGGATTACCGCCACCACGGCCCAGGAAGTCCTGGACCGCGCCGAGCTCATGACCGGTGTCCTCGACCTCCTGCCAGCGGACCGGCCGAGCCGGCACGACCGCGTCGGAGGCGACCACGAAGGGGTAGTCGTCGGGCGGCAATGCCGGCTCGGCCGCCGGCTGCGGCTCGGCAGCGGCCTGGGCCGCGGCGTACTCCGCCCGGGCGGCCTCGCTGAACATCCCGGACAGGTAGCTCGCGGTCCGCTCGTCGTCCGGGTCGGGCAGGAACAGCGAGAGCTGGATGATCTTGCTGAGGTACTGCTCAGGGAACTGCGGGTTCAGACTGGCACTGTCGTCGTCACCGTCGTAGTGCCGACGGATCGCGCGGTAGATCATCTCGCTGTCGATGCCGAGGAACACAAAGAATTCGCTGTCCCCGAGCAGCAGGTGGATCGCCTGCAGCACCTCCATGATCCGGTCGTCGGAGCACCGGTCCAGGTCGTCGACGAAGACCACGAACCGGCAGCCGCGCCGCACCCGGCGCACCTCGGCGACGACGAACTGCAGATCCTCCAGCACCGTGTGCTGGTAGCCCATCGCGGCGGCGTAGTCGGGCCGGCGCAGGTAGTCGGCCAACCGCTCGGTCACCGGCGCGATCGCCCGCCAGGCCCGGCCGAGCACCAGCGAGGCCACCAGCAGCACGGACCCGGCCGGCACGAACACCTGGAGCAGCTCGTCGGTGGCGGACGCGCCGGCGGCCAGCTCGGGTAGGCCAACCGCGAGTGCCAGCCCGAGCACACCGGCCACGACCAGCGCCGGCACCACCCAGTTCAGCTGCGACCTGCGGTGCCGCCAGCCGTAGGACAGCCGCAACCGCAACCGCTGCCAGCGGGTCAGCGAGCCCTCGATGGTGGACGTGATCTGCTCCGCCAGCCCGGCCCAGATCTGTTGGGCATCCTGGAACCGCCATGCGTTGAACCAGACCGTGATCACCGGCGGGCCGGCGCCGGGGTCGTGTAAGGCCTTGGACACGAAGCCCATGAACGAGGACTTGCCCTTCCCCCACGGCGCCTGGATGCCGATGGTCAGCGGCGCGTCGGTACGCGGATGCAGGACCAGCCGGGCCAGTGCTTCCGCGTACGGACCGTGGCCGAGCGTGTCTTCCGTCGCCGGCCGGTCATTCGTCAGAGCGGCCGGCTCATAGCGGTAGCGCTGGTCGCCGGCCGGTTCGGCGATCTGCGTCTGCTCCGGCTCCGCACTGAGGTCGATCTCGAGGAGGTGCGGGTCGCCGGCCGGCAACTCGATCTCGCGCGGGAAACCGGACAGCACCAGTCCGCAGCGCTCCGGCAGCCGCTGCGCCAGCCGGAGCAGGGCCCGCCACTCCTCGGCCGGGAGGCTAGGCCCGGACCCGCTCGGCAGCACCTCGACCAGGACCACCACCCGGATGCCGACCCCGACCAGAGAACTGTTGCCGATGCCGTCGAGCAGCTCGCTGATCCCGCTGGCCGGATAGCTCCGCGCTCCGGCCGGGCCCGGCTCCGCGGCCCACCGGCCGTCCGTACTGGATCCGACGATCGCGCGCGCCAGCCCGGGCCAGGTTAACGCGGCGGTGTCGGCACGCAGATCGCCAAACGGTTCAACGTCGTCATCCTCCCCGGCCAGCGCGATCAGATCGCTGCGCAGCGCGAAGAGCGCGGTGCCGATGGACGGTTGCTGACCGACCCGGTAGCGCGCGGTCAGGCATCGGTTCCAGGTGTGCGCCCGGGTGCCGTGGCAGAGCTCCTGCACCACCGCCAGGCTGGTCGGGCGGCGATCGACAACCAGGAAGCCGTGGTCCCGGCGCGCCCAGTCCTGGTATTTCGGATCATGCTTGGCATGGTTGCCGAGGATGGCCAGGAACTGGTCGCGCCAGTCCGCCGGCGGCGCGGCCGAGCGATCTCTGGACCTGAGGTCGGCAGCCTTCTCGATGTCCCCGATGACCTCGGACATGGTCATCACCCCCAGGGCTGAGGGTCCTCGGTCGGGCACCGGTTCGCAACCGGTTGTGCCGGTTAGACCACCACCAGTGAGCCCGCCACCAGTTAGCCCGCCACCAGTTACGCAGCCACCAGCACCAGGGCGGTCGCGGCCAGCCCGAGCCCGGCTATCTGCGCCAGCCGGATCCGCTCCCGGTCGACGAGCAGTGCGAGCAGGACCGTGCTCGCCGGATACAGAGCCGCGATCGGTGCCACGATCGACAGCAACCCGCGCTGAGCCGCCAGCACGTAGAGCGCGTTGGCGAGGATGTCGAACACGCCGGCGACCAGGGTCCAGCGCAGCGCGATCCGATCCAGCCGCAACGACACCCCGGTCCTAGCCACCAGAGCCAGGCCGAGTGCGATCGACCCGGTCCGTACTCCGACCAGGGACCACAGACCCGCGTCCGGACTGGCGGTCTTACCGAGCACCGCGAAGAACGCGCCGAACATGGCCCCGGACGCCAGCGCCAGCCCGATCAGGCCGCGGCCCGGCCCAAGGCCCAACCTGGCGCCCGGCCGGCCGCCCGACCCGCCGCCCGGCCCGCCGCTGGGCCCGGTCGCGGCGACCTTGAGCGGGCTCGACGAGGTCAGGCTCATCAGTGCGATCGCGGTCACCGCACAGCCCACCCCGACCAGCGCGAGCAGGCCGGGCCGGTCGCCGAACAGCAGACCGACGCCGAGCGGAACCACCGCCGCGGTGACCGCGGTCACCGGCGCGAAGATGGCCATCGCACCGGCCGCCAGGCCGCGATAGAGCAGCACGATGCCGATGAAGCCGGCCATCCCGGCGACCGCGCCCCAGGCGAACTCGCCGATCGTGGGGCCGCCGGTCGAGGTGAGCGCGACGCACACCACCAGGACCGGGATGGCGACCAGCTGGGACATCACGGTCACCGGCAGGGCGGCCGCCCGCTGGGTCGCCTTACCGCCGCAGAAGTCGCCGGTGCCCCAGATCAGGGCTGACCCGGCGGCCAGCAGCAACGCGAGCATCGACCCCACCTCACGCCAGATTCGCGGTCCACTCCTCACCAGCCCGCGTCAGTCACAAATGGTAACAATGCTCCTTACC
>JAKEEW010000464.1 GCA_022616375.1 Sporichthyaceae bacterium | reverse complement strand
TCCCGACGCAACCGCACATACCCCTTCGCCACCCACCAAGAATCAACCACGATCAACACTCAAAGATCACGCCACGCCGGACCGATTCTGCGACAGGCTCTGAAGTGCCTCGGAACCGCTGCTGCGCCACCACGATCACGTGACTCGCCCGCGCATGAGTAGCTGCCAGCCGACTTCTCCACAGCGCCGACGTTCAAGCGTGCACCATCCACAGAACGCCCGACAGCGCTGGCATCGCCGGGTGATCGGGCTCAACATCGAGAGCCGTGCACCCGGAAGGTCAATCGTCGGCAGCCCTCGCGAGCGTGCTCGATGCGCAGGGCGGAGTACTGAGCCGAAGCCAGGCCCGCGCCTGTGGCCTTTCTGATGTCGAGATCAACGGCCACCTTCGCGCTCGACGCTGGCTGCGGCTACATCCCGCAGTGTTCTGCGCCTCCCCGACACCGCCAAGCACGCTGGGGCGGGTCTGGGCAGCGCTGCTCGCCGCGGGGCCGCAGGCAATCGCAAGCCATGGCGCTGCCGCCTGGCTCCAGGGTTTCGGGGATGCGCCGGGCGGTCATCGAGGTGATCGTGCCGGCGCCCCAGCACATGACTGCCCGTGCCGGAGTGCGGGTACATCGGCGCCTGGACACCGAGGGTCGCCGGCATCCCACCCGGGTTCCGCCGCAAACCCGGATGGAGGACACCGTGCTCGATCTGCTCGAGCAGTGCCGCCCGCTCGACCAGGGCATCGCCACCATCGCTCGGGCCTGCGCCACCCGGGTCACGACGCCTCAGCGCATTGCCGACCGCGCCGGACAGCGCAAGAAGTTGAGCCGTCGTCGGGAGCTCGCGCAGCTCCTGGTGGACGTGTCTGCCGGCGCACATTCCGTGCTCGAAGTTCGCTATCTGTGGGTGGTCGAGCGCCCATCGGTTACCGGAAGGGACTCGCCAGCACCGGACCGACCGGGATGGCCGCAGGCAGTATGACGACGTCCGGTATGCCGACTTCGGCACGGTCGTCGAGCTCGACGGCCTGTTGTGGCACGGCCACCTGGATGCCCAGTTGCGCGACATGGTTCGAGATAACGCCACCGTGGCATCCGGCCTGGTCGCACTGCGCTATGGCTGGGACGACGTCGCGTACCGGCCATGTGCCGTGGCCAGGCAGGTTGGCCAGGTGCTCACGAGTCGAGGTTGGGCCGGCCGAGTTCGGGCTTGTTGTCCCGGTTGCCCGGTCGCCAGCTGATTTCCCTGATCGTGGTAGGTCCGCAGCAAGAACCCGGCCGGATCTGCTGCGGAGCCGTCACGATCACGCGTGCGGGATAGCGCCTGGAGCTAGCGCAACTGCCCGCTAGGCTGGACGTACATCCATCCTGTTGATCACGTCGTGAAAAGGGCGGGCACCGCCGTGTCGTCTCAGGCCTCGCAGACCAACCCGATGCAAGCGTTCGGCCCCAACGAGTGGCTGGTCGACGAGATCTATCAGCAGTATCTGAAGGACAAAAACTCGGTCGACCCGGCCTGGTGGGACTTCTTCGCCGACTACCAACCCAGCGATCTCGAAGCGGCGGTGTCGCAGATCGCGGCCGGGCAGAGCCAGGCAGCGGCAGCCGCGGCAGCCGCACCAGTCGCCCCGGCGGCGGCCCCAACCGCTCCCCCGGCCGCACCCAGCGCGCCGGCCCAGGCCGTGCCCGCCCAGGCCGAGCCAGTTCAGGCACCGAGCCAGGCTCCGGCAGCCCCGGCCCAGGCGCCCGCCCCGGCCAAGCCGGCGAAAGCCGCACCGGCCAAGCGGCCGGAGGGTGAGATCGAGTCGCTGCGCGGACCAGCCGCCCGGGTCGTCACGAACATGGAGGCCAGCCTCGAGGTCCCGACCGCGACCAGCGTGCGCGCGGTCCCGGCGAAGCTGCTTATCGACAACCGGATCGTGATCAACAACCACCTGGCCCGCAGCCGCGGCGGCAAGGTGTCGTTCACCCACCTGATCGGCTACGCGACGGTCCAGGCGGTCAAGGCCATGCCGTCGATGAACCACTCGTACGCCGAGGTGGACGGCAAGCCGAACCTGGTCAAGCCCGAGCACGTCAACCTCGGCCTGGCCATCGACATCGCCAAGCCGGACGGCACCCGCCAGCTCCTGGTGCCCTCGATCAAGTCGGCCGAGACGCTGGATTTCGTCAAGTTCTGGGCCGCATACGAAGACCTGGTCCGCCGGGCCCGGTCCGGCAAGCTCACCGTCGACGACTTCGCCGGCACCACGATCAGCCTGACCAACCCGGGCGGGATCGGCACCGTGCACAGCGTGCCGCGGCTGATGCCCGGCCAGTCCGCGATCCTCGGCCTGGGTGCGATGGACTATCCGGCGGAGTTCCAGGGCGCCGCACCTGACACCCTGGCCCGGCTCGCGGTCAGCAAGATCATGACGCTCACGTCGACCTATGACCACCGGGTGATCCAGGGCGCGCAGTCCGGTGAGTTCCTGCGCACCATCCACCAGATGCTGCTCGGCGAGGACGGCTTCTACGACCGGATCTTCGAGTCGTTGCGGATCCCGTACGAGCCGGTCCGCTGGGTCCAGGACATCTCGACCAGCCACGACGAGGACGTCGACAAGACCGCGCGGGTGCTGGAGCTGATCCACTCCTACCGGGTCCGCGGGCACCTGCTGGCCGACACCGACCCGCTGGAGTACCGCCAGCGCAAGCACCCCGACCTGGACGTCGTCTCGCACGGGTTGACCCTGTGGGATCTCGAGCGCGAGTTCGCCACCGGCGGGTTCGGCGGCAAGTCGATGATGACGCTGCGGAAGATCCTCGGTGTGCTGCGCGACTCGTACTGCCGCACCGTCGGCATCGAGTACATGCACATCCAGGACCCGGTGCAGCGCCGCTGGATCCAGGACCGGGTCGAGGTGCCGCACGCCAAGCCGGGCGCCGACGAGCAGCTGAAGATCCTGCGTAAGCTCAACCAGGCCGAGGCGTTCGAGACGTTCCTGCAGGTCAAGTACGTCGGCCAGAAGCGGTTCTCGCTCGAGGGCGGCGAGTCGGTGATCCCGCTGCTCGACGCGATCCTGGAGGCCGCGGCCCGGGCCAGCCTCGACGAGGTGTGCATCGGGATGCCGCACCGGGGCCGGCTGAACGTGCTGACCAACGTGGTGGGCAAGTCCTACGGCGACGTGTTCCGCGAGTTCGAAGGCAACCAAGACCCGCGCACCGTGCAGGGCTCCGGCGACGTGAAGTACCACCTTGGCGCCGACGGCGAGTACATCGCCACCGACGGCAGCTCGGTCGCGGTCTCCTGCGCGGCCAATCCGTCCCACCTGGAGGCGGTCAACCCGGTGCTCGAGGGCATCGTGCGGGCCAAGCAGGACAAGCTGGACCGTGGTGGCGGCGACGACGGGTTCACCGTGCTGCCAGTACTGCTGCACGGCGACGCCGCGTTCGCCGGCCAGGGCGTGGTCGCCGAGACGCTCAACCTGTCCCAGCTGCGCGGCTACCGCACCGGCGGCACGATCCACGTCGTGGTGAACAACCAGGTCGGGTTCACCACCTCGCCGACCGCGAGCCGATCCTCGATGTACGCCACCGACGTGGCCCGGATGATCCAGGCGCCGATCTTCCACGTGAACGGCGACGACCCGGAGGCTTGTGTCCGGGTAGCCAGGCTTGCGTTCGAATTCCGCCAGGCGTTCAACAAGGACGTTGTGATCGACATGATCTGCTACCGGCGGCGTGGCCACAACGAGGGCGACGACCCGTCGATGACCCAGCCGACCATGTACGACCTGATCGACGCTAAGCGCTCGGTTCGCAAGCTCTACACCGAGTCGCTGATCGGGCGCGGTGACATCACCGTCGAGGAAGCCGAGCAGGCGCTGCGGGACTACCAGGAACAGCTGGAGAAGGTCTTCGTCGAGACCCGCGAGTCCACTCCGGGCAGTGCGATGAGCGCCGACGAGACGCTGGCCGAGCAACCCAAGGGCGAGGTGTCCACCGCGGTTCCGCTCGAGGTGATCAAGAAGATCGGTGACGCGTTCGTCAGCGTCCCCGAGGGCTTCACGGTGCATCCGAAGCTGGTCAAGCTGCTCGAGTCGCGCTCCGACATGGCGTCCCAAGGCGGCATCGACTGGGCGTTCGGCGAGCTGCTCGCGTTCGGTTCGCTGCTGATCGAGGGTGTCCCGGTGCGGCTTGCCGGCCAGGACAGCCGGCGTGGCACGTTCGTCCAGCGGCATTCGGTCCTGATCGACCGCAAGTCCGGCGAGGAGTGGACCCCGCTGTCCAACCTCGACTCCGACCAGGCCAAGTTCTGGGTGTACGACTCGCTGCTGAGCGAGTTCGCGGCGATGGGCTTCGAGTACGGATACTCGGTCGCCCGCCCGGACGCGCTGGTGCTCTGGGAGGCGCAGTTCGGCGACTTCGTGAACGGCGCCCAGACCATCACCGACGAGTTCATCTCGTCCGGTGAGCAGAAGTGGTTGCAGCGCTCCGGCGTCGTGCTGCTGCTCCCACACGGCTACGACGGCCAGGGCCCGGACCACTCGTCGGCCCGGATCGAACGGTTCCTGCTGCTCTGCGCGCAGGACAACATGACCGTCGCGCAGCCGTCCAACCCGGGCAACTACTTCCACCTGCTCCGCCGCCAGGTCCACTCGGCACTGCGCCGGCCGCTGATCGTGTTCACCCCGAAGTCGATGCTGCGGCACAAGGCGGCCAGGTCCTCGGTGGAGGAGCTGACCACCGGGTCCTTCCTGCCGGTGATCAGCGACAGCTCGGTCCAGGCCGGCGGGGTGCGCCGGGTGCTGCTGTGCAGCGGCAAGGTCTACTACGACCTGGCCACGGCCAGAGAGCGGGTTGGCCGCACCGACACCGCGATCGTGCGGGTCGAGCGGCTCTACCCGATCCCGGGTGACGAGCTGACCGCGGTACTGACGCAGTTCCCGGCCGATGCCGAGCTGTGCTGGGTCCAGGACGAGCCGGCCAACCAGGGCCCGTGGCCGTTCATGGCGCTGAACCTGCCGGGCATCCTCGGTGGCCGTCCGTTGCGGGCGATCAGCCGGGCGGCCTCGTCCTCGCCCGCGGTCGGGTCGGCGAAGCTGCACGAACGGGAGCAGATCGCGCTCATCGAAGCCGCGTTCGCCGAGTAGGCGGCGGGCGGCATCGCGATGTACTTCACCGATCGCGGGATCGAGGAGCTGGCCGACCGGCGCGGCGAAGAGTCGGTGGCGCTGGCTTGGGTGGCCGAGCGGCTGCGCGAGTTCGTGGACCTCAACCCGGAGTTCGAGACCCCGATCGAGCGGCTGGCCACCTGGCTGGCCCGGCTCGACGACGAGGACGACGAGTAACCCGCGCCAGCCCGGCGCGCCCTTTCCCGATCATTACCGACGATTTGCGCAGACAAAGCGCCCAAACTAGGTGATCGACTGCTCATTTCGCCGGTAATGATCGGCAGGGCTGTGGATAGGCGCGCGGATCTGTATGCGCAGGTCCACGATGCTTGCCGTGTCAGCGCTTGCCAAGGTGTTCACGACGTCCGATGCACTGCAATGCGGATACTCGAACCAGGACGTTCGGCGTCGGCTCCGGCGGGGTGAGTGGCGCGCCCTTCGGCATGGCGTGTTCTGCGCCGCGAGCACGCTACGAGGCGCAGCCGATGATCCGGTCCGTCTACACATGCTCATCGCGGAGGCGGAACGAAGCGCCATTCGCCGACCTTCGTGGATCAGTCATGCTTCCGCGGGCGTGGTATGCGGCTTGCCGCTACCCCAGGGTGAGCCGAGCCGCGTATTCCTGACCACCGCGACCGGCTCGCCGTTCCGATCGGCTCGCGTCGAAGTCCAGGTCGGTGAGGTATCGCCGGTCGATCGCGCGATGGTCGGCGGCCTGCCTTTGACGTCGGTCGCCAGGACTGTCATCGACCTCGCCCGCCATCTGGGACCCGCTGACGCGATCGCGCTGGGCGACAGCGCCTTGCATCGCAGGCTCACCGAGTACGCCGATCTAGTGGCTGCAGCCGAGCGATGTGCGTCCTGGCCCGGCATCACGGCGGCCCGTACTGCGGTGGCGCAGATGGACGGCCGCCGGGAGTCGTGGCTGGAATCCAGGTCGGTAACTGTCCTCGCAGAGTTGGGCCTTCCGACACCGGAGCCGCAGGTGTGGATCGCTGACGGCGCGGGCGTCCCGTTCGCGCGGGTGGACTTCCTTTGGCATCCGCCTGGAGTCGTCGGGGAGGCCGACGGTGCTGTCAAGTACGCGGACAGCGACGCAAACCTACGTCCACTCATTGCGGAGAAGCTGCGCCAGGAGCGCTTGGAGGCGTCGGGATTCATCGTGGTCCGGTGGACCGCCGGCGACATCGTGCGGCGTTCCCGCCAGACAGCCTGGCGAATTGAGGCCGCTCTGGATCGGGCCTGGGCCGCGCGTGCCGCCGGCGTCCCGCTGTATGGTCGAGTGATCCGGTGACCGACACTCCCGATCATTACCGGCGGAATGCGCAAACGATCACCCAATTTGGGTGATTTGTCTGCGCAAATCGTAGGTAATGATCGGGAAGACCCGGTCTGCCGGATCGGTGACGCGGGGTTGTCGCAGGCGCCGTTAGACGGTGAAGACGATCTTGCCGAAGACCTCGCCCGCGGCCATCCGGGCGAAGCCCGCGGCGGCGTCATCGAGCGGCAGCACCTGGTCGATGACCGGGCGTACCCCGGTCTGCTGCAGGAACCGCACCAGCCGCTGCAGCTCGTCCTTCGAGCCCATGGTGGAGCCGACTACGCGCAGTTGCAGGAAGAAGACCCGGCGCAGATCGGCGGAAGGGGCGTCCCCGGTGGTCGCGCCGGACACCACCACGGTGCCGCCGGGCCGCAGCGCCTTCAGCGAATGCGCCCAGGTCGCCTCGCCGACCGTCTCCATCACCGCATCCACCCGCTCAGGCAGCCGGGCACCCGGCTCGAACACCGCGTCAGCGCCGAGCGAAAGTGCCCGCTCCCGCTTGCCCTGGTCCCGTCCGGTCACCCACATCCGGTAGCCGCCGGCCCGGCCCAGCGCGATCAGCGCGGTCGCCACTCCCCCGGACGCGCCTTGCACCAGGACCGTGCCACCAGGGGCCACGCCGGACGCGGCGAACAGCATCCGGTACGCGGTCAGCCACGCGGTCGGTAGGCAGGCCGCCTCCTCCCAGGTCAGCTCGGCCGGCTTCGGGATCAGGTTGCGCCGAGGAACCGCGACCCGCTCGGCGAACGTCCCGTCATACCGCTCGGACAGCAGGGACCGGCCCGGGTCCAGGGTCTCCTCGCCTTGCCATGCGGGGTCCGAGATGACTGCGTGGACGATCACCTCGTTGCCGTCCTCGTCGACCCCTGCGGCATCGCAGCCGAGCACGATCGGCAACCGGTCCTCGCGGATCCCCACCCCACGCAACGTCCACAGGTCGTGGTGGTTCAGCGAAGCGGCCTTGACCTGCACCGTGGCCCACGCCTCGTCGGCCGGCTTCGGGTCGGGATGCTCGTCGACGGTAAGCCCGGCCAGCGGGGCATCTGGGTTGATACTGGTCGCAAGTACGGCACGCATGCGCGGCACCCTAGCGGGCCCGCCACGCCTCGGTCACGGCGCCCGCCACCGCCGGGGCGACCCGCGGATCGAACGGCGACGGGATCACGTGATCCGGCGCGAGATCACTGCCGACCAGGTCGGCGAGCGCGATCGCGACGGCCAGCTTCATCGGCTCGGTGATCCGGGTGGCCCGGGCGTCCAGCGCACCCCGGAACACGCCGGGGAACGCGAGCACGTTGTTGATCTGGTTGGGGTAGTCGCTGCGCCCGGTCGCGACCACCGCCGCGTATCGGCCGGCCATTGCCGGGTCGACCTCTGGATTCGGATTGGCCAGCGCGAACACGATCGAGCGCGGCGCCATCGAGGCGATCGCGGCTTCGTCCACCTGGCCCGCGGACACTCCGATGAACACGTCCGCGCCGGCCAGCGCCGAGGCGAGCGATCCGGTCAAACCGGACCGGTTCGTCAGCTCGGCGAGCGCGGTCTTGACCGGGGTCAGGTCACCCCGTCCGGAGTGCACGATCCCCCGGCTGTCGGCAACCGCAACATCACCGGCTCCGGCCGCCACCAGGATCCGAGCCACGGCCACCCCGGCCGCGCCGGCCCCGGAGATCACTACCCGAAGGTCGGCCAAGGCCCGGTCGGTCAGCCGGGCCGCGTTGGTGAGCGCGGCCAGCACCACGATCGCGGTGCCGTGCTGGTCGTCGTGGAACACCGGGATCGGCACCCGCTCCTGCAGCCGCGCCTCCACCTCGAAGCAGCGCGGCGCGGAGATGTCCTCGAGATTGATGCCGCCGAACCCCGGCGCGAGGCGTACGACCGTCTCGACCAGCTCGTCGACGTCCCGGCAGTCCAGGCACAGCGGCACGGCATCCACTCCGGCGAACGCCTTGAACAGCAGCGCCTTGCCCTCCATCACCGGCAGCGCGCCGAGCGGGCCGAGGTCCCCCAGCCCGAGCACGGCGCTGCCGTCGGTGACCACCGCCACCGTGTTGGACTTCCAGGTGTAGGCGTAGGCGAGCTCGGGGTCGGCCGCGATGGCCGAGCAGACCGTGGCCACGCCCGGGGTGTAGGCCAGCGAGAGGTCGGCCCGGTTGCGCACCGGAACCGTCGGGTTGACCTCGAGCTTGCCGCCCTTGTGCAGGGCAAACACGGCATCGTCGGATTCGGCCGGCACGGTCGGCATGCTAGCGCCGCACCGGCGATGATCGGGTGCGCACGCGGGCCTACGGGGTAGCCGGCGGCGGATCCAGCGGGATCTCGTACACCGACCGGGCCCGGTCTCCCGGGATCACGATGTCCGCGGTCTCCACCGGGCGGGACTCGGCCCAGTGGGTGCGCTCGATGACCAGCACCGGCAGCCCGACCGGAACGTCCAGCTCGGCCGCCTCCGGTGCGGTCGGCAGCCGGGCCGAGATCTCCTCCACGACCCGGGTGACCGGAAGCCCGATGGCCGCCATCCGCTCGATGACGCCGCGGCCGGCGTACGGACCGCGTTCGGGTAGTAACACCGGCGTGCCGCCGGTGGCCCACATCGGCTCCCATGAGGTGGCCAGCTGCGCCGGTGCGCCGTCGGCGCGGAACACGTACGAGGTGCGCATCACCTGCTCGCCCGGCTCGATCCCGAGCCGACCCGCGATCGACTCCGACGCCTGGGCCCGCTCGAACCGGTACTCCCAGCTGGTCTTCGCACCGAGCGCGGCGACCTCGCGGGACACCGACGAGCCGCTGCGCCGGTAGCGGTCGGCGGTCAGCCGGCGCACCGCCGGCCTGGCTCGGACGTAGGTTCCGGACCCGGGCCTGGACTCGATCAGCCCTTCGCCGGCCAGCACTCGCAGGGCTGCCCTGGCCACCGGATCGGAGACCGTGTACTGCATCGTGATCTGCGCCAGCGACGGAACCCGGCTCCCCTCGGCCAGCTCGCCGGCGAGGATGCGACGCCTGAGATCGTCAGCAACGCGCTGATATGCGGGCGGTCCGGGCACAGGCGTCAGGCCTTCCTGCGGAAAGTTCGAAACTCTCCCGCGACATTGTGGCGTATCGGTGGACAACTGCGTGTACGAGCGGCAGGATTCGTACGCGAGCTTCCACAGTGTGCAATGCTCGTACGCGAGCTTACCCCTAATGTACCGCCCAGGCTGGAGGTGCCTCGGTGGAGGTTCATCGGCGTTCCTTCCATGGCACTGCGGCATCCGTACCTGCGGCCCGGCACTTCGTTCGCGAGGTCCTGCGCCACCCAGGCGGCGCGGACTGTCCACAGGTTGACATGGTTGAGCTCGCCTGCTCCGAGTTCGTCACCAACGCGTTACACCACACTCCAAGTGGCAACGGCGGCACCATCACGGTTGCTATTACCCATCAACCCGGGGTTATCCGCCTCGAAGTCGATGATGCGGGTACCGCGGTTCCGCCGCTGCGCCCGGTGGTGCCGGACGAACTGGCCGAGTCGTCCCGGGGTCTGATGATCGTGAACAACATCGCGACCCGGTGGGGCGACGACGGTGTGCACGGCCCGACCTGGCGGGAGGCCGGAGGTGCCGGCTGGCACCGGGCCTGGGCCGAGTTCGACTGCCCGGACAGCGCGATCCAGCTGTAGGGGATCCGGCCATGGGGTGGTTCATACCGGAGCGCACCGTCGCGGCTAGCCTGCTCGCTATGACCGGGGACGCCAGCATCGGTGCCCTCATGGCCGAGATTGCGGCCGGCCGGATGCCCGCCCCGGACGCCGGCGTCGAGGTGGTCCCGGCACCAAGCACCACCCATGCCGCGGTGCTCGCCTTCACCGCGCACCACCTGATCGCCGCGGATGTTCCGGACGACTGGGTGCAGGCCCGAGTCCGGCACGATCCGTTCACCGCTCCGACCAGCCCCGAGTTCCTGCTTGCGCTCGGCGATCGGATCGGGCGCCCGGCCGGCATGGTCGATGTCGTGTTCGGCGCGCCGGCCGCCGACCCGGATAGTGCGCCGCTGGAGCTCAGGCGGGCCGGCGAGAACGGGTCCGGCCGAGTCGAGCGGGCCCGCCGCTACCGCCGGGCCGTGCAGGCCTGGGAAACCGCCGACGGCGCCGCCGTGCTCGTGCTGGGTCGCGGGCTCGGCGGTCGCTGGGAGGCGTCCTACGAGGTTCAGCCGGCACAGCGCGGCCGCGGGCTAGGCCGGCTGCTGGCCGCCACGGCACGCTGCCTGGTGCCGCCGGGTGCCACCGTGTTCCTGCAGGCCAGCCCAGGCAACGCCGCGTCGATGCGGGCTGCGATCGGCGCCGGCTACACCGTGATCGGCGCCGAGGTCCTGTTCGGCGGCCGGCTCGTCGACTCCGCTTAGGTCTTCTACCGGGGCACACGCTGAGTAAGAAGTTGGCAAATTCCAGGCTCGGGCTGGCATCTATACCGGGGTTATGTGGCGTCATATAGAACGGTCTTGCTGCCCAACCGGGCGGATGCCACGATCGGCAGGCGCACCACACTCGTGATCGAGCCACCGAACGGGGTGAGGCATCGGTGGAGTTCAAGGTTCTCGGCCCGATGGAGGTCAGCGCCGGCGGCCCGCGGCTGGTGCTGGGGACTCCCAAACAACGGCTGGTGTTAGCCGTCCTGCTGTGCAACGCGGGTCAGTCGGTCAGCGTCGACCATCTGATCGACGCGGTCTGGGATCAGCGTCCACCGCGCTCCGCGCTCCACAACATCTACTTACACATCCATCAGCTACGCCGGCTGCTCGGGGCGGCCACGATCGTCGGACGGGGACGGTCCGGATACCTGCTCACGGTGTCCCCGACCGACATCGACGCCGGCCAGTTCGTGAACCTGGCCGAGATCGGCAGCCAGGCCCTGGCCACCGGAGACGTGGCCCGGGCCAGTCACCAGCTGCATCGCGCCCTCGCGTTGTGGCGCGGGCATCCGTTCGCGGATCTGGATAATCCGCCGGCGCTTGCGGTCGATATCGCCCGGTTGACGGAGGCCAGGCTCACCGCGCTGGAGCGCCGGATCGATGCCGACCTGCGATTAGGCCGGCATATGGACCTGGTATCGGAGCTGACCACGCTGGTCGCCGAGCAGCCCTACCGGGAGCGGTTCCAGTCTCAGCTCATGCTCGCGCTGTATCGCTCGGGTCGGCGGGTCGAGGCACTCGCGGTCTACCGGGCAGCCAGAGCGGCCCTGTCCGGCGAGCTCGGTCTCGATCCGGGTGCTGATCTGCGCCGGCTCGAACGCGCGATCCTGGCCGGTGAGCCCGATCTGGACCTGGCCGAACCGGCACCCGGTGAGCGCGGGCACGCGCCGGTGCCGCCGGTGTTCACCGCGGACCGGCCGGACTGGTTGCACGAGCCCGCCCAGTTGCCGGTCGACATCGTCGACTTCACCGGTCGGCAGGCCGAGGTCGACCAGCTGGACCGGGTCGCTGCCGAGCTCGACGACCGCTCGGCGGTCGCGCTGGTGGCGATCACGGGCACCGCCGGCGTCGGCAAGACGGCGCTCGCCGTGCACTGGGCTCATCGGGCCGCCAGCCGGTTCCGGGACGGGCAGCTGTTCGTCGACCTGCGCGGCTACGGCCCGGGCAACCCGATGCGCCCGATCGAAGCGCTGACCCAATGGCTGCGCGCTCTCGGCGTGGATCCGGCCAAGGTTCCCTCCGAGCTCGAGCCGGCCGCGGCCATGTTCCGCTCCGAGCTGGCCGGGCGGCAGCTGCTGGTAGAGCTGGACAACGCGAGCAGTGCGAGCCAGGTGCGCCCGCTGTTACCCGCAAGCTCCGGCTGTCTGACCATCGTGACCAGCCGGGATGCGCTGACCGGACTGGTGGCGCGGGACGGCGCCCGTCGGGTCAGGCTGGGCGTGCTCGACGCGGTCGACGCGATCAGCCTGCTCGTACAGATCACCGGCCCGGCCCGGCTCAGCGCCGAGAAGCAGGCCTGCCGGGATCTGGTCCGGCTGTGCGGCAACCTGCCATTGGCGGTGCGGATCGCCGCGGCACAGCTGGCGGAGCAACCGGACCGTACCGTCGCGGACCAGGTCGACCAGCTGCGCACGGATCGGCTAGGTGGCCTGGACATCGACGGCGACGAGACCGGCAGCATGCGCGCGGTGTTCGACCGGTCCTACGCTGCGCTGCCAGCCGACCGGCAGCGCATGTTCCGGCTGCTTGGCCTGGCTTCCGGTCCCGACATCACCGTCCCGGCCGCAGCCGCGCTGGGCCGAGCTCGACCAGACCGAGACCGCCGGGTTGCTGAACCGGCTGATCGCGGTCAGCCTGCTGGACGAGCACCGGCCTGGCCGGTACACGCTGCACGACCTACTGCGCAGCTACGCGGCCGAGCATGCGACCAAAGCCGGGCCCGCGGAGCACACCGCGGCACTCCAGCGGTTGCTCGACTACTACCTGCGGCACACCGTCGCGGCGGCCCAGCTGCTGTATCCGCAGATGCTCCGACTGGCCACGGCGCAGACCGCTGCCGGGGCCGGGTTCGCCGACCTGGTTGCGGCAGCAGCCTGGCTGGATGCCGAGCTGTCCAATCTGGTAGCCGCCTGCCTGAGCTCACCAGCTCGCGGCCCGCGACCGTACGCAATCGTGCTGGGCGACGCCCTGCGCGGTTACCTGTTCCACCACCGGCGGGATGCCGACTGGGAGACGATCGCCGACGCGGCCATGCAGGCGACCGATGCGGGCGATCTTCGAAGCCAGTCGGCAGCGCACCTTGTGGTCGCGGGCCTGCACGGGGCCAGGGACCAGCACGAGCTTGCTCTCGAGCACTACCGCCACGCCGAGAACCTGGCTAGCCAGGACGGCTGGCTGGACGGTCAGGCAGCCGCACTGGGAAATCTCGGAACCACCTACATCGATCTCGGCCAGCCGGACCAAGCCGCCGACCACCTGGCCCGTTCGGCGGCCATCCACCAGCAGCTGAACAGCCACGGCGGCCAGGCGCTCGGGCTGCTGCACCTTGGGCAGCTCTTGGGCCAGCAAGGAGATCTTGAACAGTCCGCCGCGTATCACCGCATGGCGCTAGAGCTGTTCCAGCGGATCGGATCGCGCGGCGGCGAGGCTAGCGCGCTGGCCGGACTCGGCGAGGCGTATCACCAGCTCGGCGATTTTCCACGGGCGGTCGACAGCTACGACCGGGCGATCGCCATTCACCAGGAACTAGGCAACCGGACCAACGGCACTCACGCCCTCACCTGCCTCGCCCTCACCCAGTGCGATCTCGGCGATCACCCCGCGGCCCGGGTTAACGCAGAGCGGGCGCTCGCTGCGACCCGCGATATCGGCGACCACACCCTGGAGGCGAACGCGCTGATCGCACTGGCCGCCGTCGAGGATCAGGTAGGCAGAACCGGCAAGGCGCTCGAGGTTGCCGAACTCGCGGTCCACACTGCCGAGCTGTCGGACAACGCCCACTCCATCGCACGCTCGTTGCTCCGGTTGGCGATCACCCTGCATCACATCGGGGAACCCGAGCAGGCCAAGGCTCGCGCAACCGCGGCGCTCGCCCACGCCGAGCAGTCCGGGTTCCGGGTGCTCGAAGGTCAGGTCCGGACCGAGCTGGCTGTCCTGGATCGGGAAGCAAACGCGCTCGAGACCGCAATCGAGCAGGCCAGGGCCGCTATCGAGATCTACCGGGAGACCGGGCACCGGCCCGGCCTGGCCGACGCATTGATCATGCTCGCCGAGCTGCTGCCGGCCGGATCCGAGTCGGCCGGCCACTGGAGGGAAGCCAAGCAGATCTCCGCCGAGCTCGGCCGGGCCGATCCGGCTCCGGCTCCGATCGATCCGGCTCCGGCTCCAGCGCCGGCCGATCCGGCTCCGGCGGAGCCGATGTCTGTTATCGAAGCTTGACGTTCGTCCAGGCGACTATTCAGACGGCCAGTGACAAGATGCTGCGTTCAGCGGATAGTTCGCGGGTGAGGGCAGGAGGGTGCGGTGGAGCTCACGACCTACTCCGACCGGGCCGTACACCTGGTCAACTCCCACGATCCGGCTAGACCCGAACGGGACGCGCTTGCCAGCGTGGACCGGCTGCGCCAGCTGCTGGCCAGCCACCCGAACTGGCAACGCAAGGCCGGCCAGCGCGACCTCAGTCCGCTGCGCAGCGTGCGAGACCGGCTCCGCCAGGTTTTCGAGCTCGCCGCTGCGGAGCGGCCGGCACCGGCGGTCGAGATGCTCAACGCGCTGCTGCGCGAGTATCCGATCCGACCGCAGATCTCCAACCACGACGACGCGGACGGCTGGCACCTGCACCTGGCCGAGGGCGCGCCAAGCGTCGCGGACGCCTACGCCGCCGGAGCGGTGATGGGCCTGGCTGTGTTCTGCACCGAGCTCGGCGTGGACCGGCTCGGGGTCTGCCAGGCGCCGCCGTGCCGGCAGGTATACCTGGACACCTCCACGAACCGGTCCCGCCGCTACTGCTCGGAGCGCTGTGCCACCCGGGCCAACGTGGCGGCCTACCGGCAGCGCCGCCGGGAGCAGGTCGCCGGCGCCTAGGGTGTGTCTCCCGGATCTGCCCGTCGATCCGCGACCGGGTCGGCAATCGTGACCGGATCATCGGTCCGGTGCCGCTCGAGGAGCCACACCGCTGCCCAGACAACGGCGAGGGCCAGTGCCGGCCCGGCGAAGAACAGGTTCGCCCCGATCGCAAACCCGGACGCCGTCGCGAGCGCATCCCACACAAAGATCCACACGATCGGCGCCGCGAAAAGCACGGCGGCTCGCCGCCCCGCGCGGCTGCTGAAGTCCATCGCCGCGCCGATCGCCAGCAGCATGCCAGACCAGATGAGCACTGTCGTCGGCCACGACTCGGAGGGGGCAACATCGAGGTGGGTCACGGCAATCACGCCGGCATCGAGCAGACCGACGCCGACCAGGTAGCAGATCACCCTGCGCCAGCCGAGCAGCGCCATGCCGCGGGCGGGACCTGGTGACCAGGTGAGCGCGGCCGCGGACACCAGTGCGAGCGGGAACCACAGCGCGATCGCGGTGTCCCAGCTCCAGTAGTGGAACGGCAGCACCAGCCCGCACACCCAGGCGGCCACCAGGGCAAGCCGGCGTAGCCCGAACGGGATCGCGACCAGCACCAGCGGCCAGCCGAACCAGATGAACCACGGATACACCGGAACGAGCCCGTCGCCCGACGCCGAGACCTGGTAGTACCCGTCCTGCGGTCCGACGACGGGAACGTACGCACTCAGCAAGATCGGCCCGAGCAGGCTGACGATGGCCAGGCCATCCAACCAAGCGCTCGCGGTCGCCGACCGCCATGGCCGCCCGGCCCGGACCAGCAGCCCGGCGCGAAGCAGGTCAAGAGCGTCGCGGACACCCGGCCACCGCTGGCCCGGTCGGGCCGTAGCGAGCAGCACGCCGACCATCTCGTCCTCGTACGCGTCACGGTGGTCTCGCGGAAACAGCGCAAGCAGCCGGCGGTAGCGAGCCTCGAGCGAGCTCATCGGGCATCCCCGGCAAACCCGTACGCGGCCCGACCGCCGGACCTCAGCCGGCGGGCCGCAACCTCAGCGTTGCGGCGCAGCCGCTCGGCCTCGTCCGCCAGTCGCTGACCCCCCGTGGCGGTCAGCTGGTAGTACCGACGAAGCCGGGTCTCGACGACCTCCTCGCGATCCACCTCGATCAGGCCGTCGGCCCGCAGCCGGTCCAGCGCGCCGTACAGGGTTCCGGCCCGCAGCCGGACCCGGCCATCGGAAATGCGCTCGACATCGGTGATGATCCCGTAGCCGTGCTGCGGCCCAGCGGCCAGCGCGGTCAGGATCAGGAAGGTCGGCTCTTGCAGTGGCTTGGCACTCATGGCTCGATATATACCGCCTCCCGATATATACTGTCAAGCGCTACTCCCCGGCTGCTGGCCGGGGCCCGAGTCGCCGTAGCGGCCACAGCCTGGCCCGCACGACCGCGACGACATCGGCGTCGGAGATCGCACCGACCAACCAGGAGTCGACCCCCTCGGCGGGGTTGTCGCGCTCGACCCACCAGCCGTCCGCGGCCCGGTGCGCGACCCGCTTCACCGACAGCGGCCGGTTGCCAGGCAGCCGGACCACGACCAGCTCGCCCGGCCGTGGGGTGCGGCCGAAGCGGACCAGCAGCAGGTCGCCGTCGGCCAGCGTCGGCGCCATCGACCTACCGCGCACCCGCGCGGTCCCCCACCCGCGAGCCTCGTGCCGAGCCGGCATTGCACCTCCCGATCCGCTTGGCTGCAATCGCTGGGGGTAGTGTCCAACGCAGCCAAGCGCCCAGATCCGAAAAGGGGTTCGTGCGAATGTTCTCCCGCCTGTTCTCGCCCATCACCGTGCACGCGCACTGCGACCTCCCGTGCGGGGTTTACGACCCAGCGCAGGCCAGGATCGAGGCCGAGTCGGTCAAGGCGATCTGTGAGAAATACCAGGCCAGCAGCGACGAGGTGTTCCGCACCCGGGCCATCCAGATTAAGGAAGAGCGGTCCGAGCTGGTCAAGCACCACCTGTGGGTGCTGTGGACCGACTACTTCAAGCCGCCGCACTTCGAGTCGTACTCGCAGCTGCATCAGCTGTTCAACGAGGCCACCAAGCTGGCCGGCGCCGGCGGCACCAAGAGCAGCATGGACCCGGCAGTGGCCGAGCAGCTGCTTGGCAAGATCGAGGCGATCTCGAAGATCTTCTGGGAGACCAAGCAGGGCTAAGCGGCGCCTAGCGCCCGGCGGCTGCATTTCTCCAAGATCGCCGTTTCCGTGATCTCTTGAGCGCGACTCCGCAGGTCGGCGGCTAGAGAAATCATGGAAACGGCGATCTTGGCGGATTCGGTAGCCTCAGCACCCGTGATTCGCCCGGCCCGGCCCAGCGACGTGCCCACCATCCTGCGTCTGATCCACGAGCTGGCGGAGTTCGAACGGGCCGCGGACGAGGTGCACGCGACCGAGGAACTGCTGCACGACGCCCTGTTCGGCCCAGAACCTCACGTCCGCGTCCACATCGCCGAGCACACCGACGGCACCGTCGCCGGGTTCGCCCTGTGGTTCGTCAACTTCTCCACCTGGCTCGGCCGGCACGGGGTCTATCTGGAGGACCTCTATGTCCGGCCGGAGCTGCGCGGGCATGGCTACGGTCGGGCGCTGCTGTCCGAGCTGGCCCGGATCTGCCTGGACAGGGACTACGGCCGGCTCGAGTGGTGGGTGCTGCACTGGAATCCGGCGCGCGAGTTCTACCACTCGATCGGCGCGGTGGCGATGGACGAATGGGTGCCGTATCGCATCGACGGAGCCGCGTTGCGGGCACTTGCGGGCAACGAGGTACCAACCGACCATTCCAATTTGCCCGGGATTGGTAACGACTAGCTCCCACGGCCCTACCGGACCCTGCCCGAGAGCGGCACAGACGAGGTAGGTTGCGAGAAGACCGCGAGACACGGGAGGTATTGGTGGCGATGGGGCCCGATGGCGACTTCGTCCAGCTACGGTTGCCGGCCGACGGCGCGTACCTGTCCGTGCTGCGTACTGCGACCGCCGGGCTGGCCGCCCGGCTCGACTTCACCCTGGACGAGATCGAGGACCTGCGGATCGCGGTGGACGAAGCCTGCGCGATGCTGCTTCCCGATGCGGTTCCAGGTGGAGACCTCAGCTGCATCTTCACCCTGACCGAGAACGCGCTCGTGGTCTCGGTCTCGGTGCCCACCACGGGCGGCCGGCTGCCGTCCCGGGACACGTTTGCCTGGACCGTACTGAACGCGCTGGCCGGCGAGGTCGACGCGGCCGCCGACGAGCATGACCGGGTGAGCATCACCATGACCAAGAAGCGTGGCGGCACGGGGCTTCTGTGAGTCAGTCCGTCCCATCCGGCGCAGACCCCGGGCAGGACCGAGCCGCGGCACGAGTGCTCTTCGTTCAACTGCTCGAGCTTCCGGCCGGCACGCCCGAACGCACTGCGTTGCGGGAGAAGCTGGTCGAGGTCCATCTCCCGCTGGTGGAGCATCTGGCCCGCCGGTTCCGTAACCGCGGTGAGCCGCTGGACGACCTCATCCAGGTCGCGACCATCGGTCTGATCAAGTCGGTGGACCGCTTCGACCCGGGTCGCGGTGTCGAGTTCTCCACGTACGCCACGCCGACCATCGTCGGTGAGATCAAGCGCCATTTCCGGGACAAGGGCTGGGCGGTCCGGGTGCCGCGCCGGCTGCAGGAGCTGCGCCTGGCCCTGACCAGCGCCACCGCGGAGCTGTCCCAGCTGCACGGCCGGGCCCCGACGGTGGCCGAGCTGGCCGCGCACCTCAAGCTGTCCGAGGACGACGTTCTCGAGGGCCTGGAGTCGGCCAACGCCTACAGCACGCTGTCCCTGGACGTGCCCGAGCAGGGCGAGCAGGATTCGCCGCTGGTCGCCGACTCGCTCGGGGCCGAGGACGAGGAGCTGGAGGGGGTGGAGTACCGCGAGTCGCTCAAGCCGCTGCTCGCCAAGCTGCCGCCCAGGGAGAAGAAGATCCTGCTGCTGCGGTTCTTCGGGAACATGACCCAGTCGCAGATCGCCGAGGAGATCGGAATCTCCCAGATGCACGTGTCCCGGCTGCTGGCTCGCACACTGGCTCAGCTACGCCAGGACCTGATGCAGGAATAGGTGCGTCTGGGCTAGCCGATCACTGGCTGGGCTCGACGTCGGTGGTTGACCGGGTCATCGACCGGTGCTCGAGCGCCGCGGTCGCGGACGGGGTAAGCAGCAGCATCGCGGTGGCGACCGCCACCGCGATGAGCGGGATGCCAAGCTCACCCAGGCCGGCCTGCAGCTGGTACCAACCCACCCCGATGGTCAGTAGCTGCCACAGGATCGCCGGCGACCGGCTCCAGACCCGCATCCGCAGCAGCCCGGCGGCGACCAGCAGCAGCGCCAGCCCACCCACGATCGAGAACAGTCCGGTGCCGATCGCGACACTGAGCTGGGTCGGATTGCCCAACACCCCGTTGCCGATCAAGTACAGACCGGCCGCAACCAGCAGCGCCCCCTGAGCCGCAACGATCACTCCGGTGATCGTCAACGTGATCGGGCGTTGCGCGGAAGCGTTGTGCTTGGACACGGTCCGAGAGGGTACTCCTGTCGAGCTACCCGATCTGGGCTAGCCATCGACTTGATCTGTACTTCGAAGGGAGTAGGGCATTTCCGACCTAGGAACTCACGGTGTGATGAACCCGACAGGGTTGAAAAGCGAAAACCCTCGCCAGAGGTCTTGTGCGCGTGGTCGGGGTTTGAAACCCTCGTTCCTGGCGTTCGGAGCGCCCCTGTCGCATGGCGGGTCGTTCCGAGATCGAATCCGCCGCAGCGTCCCCGCACTCGAAGAACGCCGGGGTAAGGGATCAAAACGGCTAGTGAAAGCGTTCACAATCACAAGCCACGAAATTCGTGGCCCGCGGGTTTCGCCCGCTAGTAACTCGGAGGAGTGGGACCGCATGGACTGGCGTCACCGTGCTGCGTGCCGCGACGAAGATCCGGAGCTGTTCTTCCCGATCGGGAACACCGGACCGGCGCTGCTGCAGATCGAGGAGGCCAAGGCGGTCTGTCGCCGTTGCCCTGTGATCGAGCCCTGCCTGGCTTGGGCACTCGAGACCGGCCAGGATGCAGGAGTATGGGGCGGCATGAGCGAGGACGAGCGGCGCGCACTCAAGCGACGCAACGCTCGGACTCGTGCGCGTACCGCCTGACGTATCCGACGCTTCCGACGCCCCCGGTCGAACTACCGGCTCAAGGGGCGTCCTGCGTGCCGCAGCAGGGCCGCCTCGCGTGCCTCAGCAGGGCCGCCTCGCGTCCCGCGGCCGGGGCGTCTTGCGACCCAGCGGCGATTTGCCATGACTCCAGGCAACGAACCTGGGATTATCGCGTCACGAGGTTCCCCGCAGAGATGAGCAGAGAGCACGGACGCCTGTGGCTAGCACCATGACCGATGCCCGGTATTGGGAGCGGATTGTCGCGACCGACTTCGCGCCGCCCTTGGACCGGTCGCTCGACGAAATGACGGTCGAGCTGGTCGAGATGCTCGGCGACCCCGATCCGCACGTCCGCGACCAGCTCGCCTACGCGGTGCTGTCCCGGTGGATCGAGGATGGGCTCTACGACGAGCTGCTCACCGGCCTGGGCGACGGGATGTGCGAAGGGCTGACCGTCGGGATCGGAGAGATCGGGACCGAGACGGTGTTGCGGCGGGCTTTCTCGATCTTGATAGTGGCGGCTGCGCTGGCCCGGGACAACATCGTCCGGGTGCTGCACCCCACCACCGTGATTCGCTGGGGTGACGACGGGCTTGCCTGGTACGTCAAGGAGCGCGACCTGCGCGGTTGGGTGGAGGGTCAAGGCTGGGCGCATGCCGTGGCGCACGGCGCCGACTTCATCGCCGCACTTGCCCAGTCCAGGCACGTGGACGAGGGCGGGCTGATGGTGCTACTGGACGCGATCGGCGATCGGCTGGTCGCACCGACCCCGTACGCATTCACCCAGGGCGAGGACGACCGGCTGGCCTACGCCACGATGACCCTGCTGCACCGCAACCTGGTGGACATGGGCCTGCTCGGTCCGTGGGTCGAGCGGCTGGCCGATTCCTGGGAGATCGCGTCCGGGCCGATCCCGCCGGCGGCCGACAACACGATCCGCTACATCCGCGCCCTGCACGCTCAGCTGCTGCTCGGCGTCCGCGGGCTGCCCGGGGCGGCCGACGCCGGGCACTACCGGGAGTCCATCGAGGTCCGGGTTGAGCTGCTCGGCGCACTCCAGCAGGCCTTGCGTACGGTGGGGCCGTGGTACCGCCCGAGAACCCGCTGAGTCCCGAGCACGAGACCGCCGCCGCTGATCGGAGCCCGTTTTCCTGGATCCGCGAGCGCGCGGTCAAGCGCGAGGCTGAAGGGTTGCGGCGCCGGCTCCGGCCGCGGATCGCGGGCCAGGACGGCCTGCTCGACCTGGCCGGCAACGACTACCTCGGCCTGGCCAGGCATCCGGATGTGATCGCGGCGGCGGTGGCCGCGACCGCCAGCTGGGGCGCCGGCTCCACCGGGTCCCGGCTGGTCACCGGATCGACCGCACTGCACGAGCAGCTCGAGACCGAGCTGGCCGGGTTCTTCGGCACCGAGGCCGCGCTCGTGTTCTCCTCCGGCTACCTGGCCAACGTCGGCACGCTGGCCGCCCTCGCCGGCCCGGGTGACCTGGTGGTCTCCGATGCGCTCAACCACGCTTCGATCATCGACGGGGCCCGGCTCACCCGAGCCCGGATCGTGGTGACCCCGCACCGGGACATGGCCGCGGTCGCCGAGGCACTCGCGAGCCGGTCCGAGGAGCGCGCGGTCGTGGTCACCGACGCGGTCTTCTCGGTGGACGGCGACCTTGCGCCGCTGGCCGAGCTGGTCGCGACCGCTCGGAGCCACCGCGCCGGGTTGGTGGTGGACGAGGCGCATGCGTTCGGTGTGCTCGGCCGCGGCGGGCGCGGAGCGCTGGACGCGGCCGGGCTGGCCGGTGCCCCCGATGTCGTGGTGACCGCAACGCTGTCCAAGGCGCTGGGTAGCCAGGGCGGCACCGTGTTGGGCAGCCGCGAGGTCATCGAGCACATCGTGGACGCCGGCCGGACCTTCATCTTCGACACCGGGCTCGCTCCGGGCAGCGCCGGTGCCGCGCTTGCCGCGCTGCGCATCCTGGCCGGACAGCCGCAGCTGGCCGGTCGGGTCCGGAGCCGGGCCGAGCAGCTGGCCGCGGCCGCGCGCACGGCCGGGCTGGCGGCCACCGATCCGGCCGCCGCGGTCACCTCGGTGCTGATCGGCGCGCCGGACCAGGCAATCGCCGCGGCCGCGCGATGCGCCGAGCACGGCGTACGAGTCGGTTGTTTCCGTCCGCCGTCGGTGCCGGACGGGGTCTCCAGGCTGCGGCTGACCGCCCGCGCCGACCTCACCGACGCCGACCTCGACCGGGCGGCGGTGGCGCTCGGCGCGGTCCGGGAGCTGCTGCGGTGAGCCAGGCCGCCATCGTGGCGCGGCTGCGGGCCGCCGGATGCGTGTTCGCCGAGGACGAGGCGCGGCTGCTGATCGAGGCCGCGAGCACTCCGGACGACCTGGCCGCGATGGTCGACCAGCGAGTGGCCGGGTGGCCGCTGGAGCACGTGGTGGGCTGGGCCGACTTCGGCGGGCAGCGGATCGCGGTCGATCCTGGCGTGTTCGTCCCGCGCCGCCGCACCGAGTTGCTGGTCAGCCGGGCCGCGGCGCTGGCCACGCCGGGCGCCACCGTTGTCGACCTAGCCTGCGGCTCCGGCGCGATCGGGGTCGCGATTGCCGCCCTGGTCGACGGGGTCAGGCTGCACGCCGTCGACATCGACCCGGCCGCGGTGGGCTGCGCGCGGCGTAACCTCGGCCCGGTCGGCGGTCGGGTCTATGTCGGTGACCTCTACCACCCGCTGCCGGCCGAGCTGCGCGGCGAGGTCGACCTGCTGGTGGCCAACGTGCCCTACGTTCCGACCGCCGCGGTCGCGCTACTGCCGGCGGAGGCCAGGCTGCACGAACCGCTGGCCGCACTCGACGGCGGTCCGGATGGCCTGGACCTGCTCCGCCGGGTCGCCACCGGCGCGCCGGACTGGCTGCGCCCGGGCGGGCACCTGTTGGTCGAGACCAGCGCGGCTCAGGCCGCGACCGCGTCCAACGTGTACGCGGCGGTCGGGCTTACCCCAGAAGTCGTCAGCGACGACGAGCTGCCCGCGACCGTAGTGATCGGCCGCGCATGAGCCCGCAGCTCCCCCGATCATTACTGGCGGTATGTGCAATTGATCACCCAGTTTGCCGGCTTTGTCTGCGCAGACCGCCAGTAATGATCCAGAGAAGGTGTAGCGCCGGGGCCTAGTGCGTCTCGGTGACCTTGGCCAGCGAGCGCGGGGTGTCCGGATCGAGGCCGCGGCCGACCGCGATCTCGTACGCCAGCAGTTGCAGCGGCAGGATCTCCAGCATCGGCGAGACCTCTTCGGGCACCCCGCCGGGCAGCCCAAACCCGACCGCACCACGCGTGATCGCCTCGGGTGAGCCGATCACGCACAGATCCGCGGCCTGCTCGGTCAGCCGATCGAGCACCGGTCGCAGCGCCAGCCCGCCGGCGCCGGCCGGCACGATCGCGATCACGGGAACCTTCGAGTCGACCATGGCCAACGGGCCGTGCAGCAGGTCGGCGCCGGAGAACGCGTGCGCCGCAATGTAGCTGGTCTCCATGATCTTCAGAGCGGCCTCCCGCGCGGTCGGGTAGGCGTAGCCACGTGCCGTGGTCACCATCCGGTCCGGGAACCGGTAGCGGTGCGCCAGCGCACCGATCTCGTCGTCGCGGTCCAGCAGGTCGGCGGCCAGTGCCGGCAGCTCCCTGGCCGCTTCGCCCCGCCCACCGCGCCAGTAGTCGGCCAGCAGGTACAGCGTAAGCAGCTGGGCGGTGTAGGTCTTGGTTGCCGGGACCGAGAGCTCGGGACCGGCCAGCACGTCCAGATGCAGCTCGGCGGCCCGGGCCAGCGCCGAGTCCGGTGCGTTGGTCACCGCCAGCGTGAGCGCACCGCATTCCCTGGCCACCCTGGTCGACTCGATCAGGTCGGGCGAACCGCCGGACTGGCTGACCGCGATCACCAGGCAGTCGGATAGCGCGGGCCGCGCCCCATACACCGTCGTGGTCGACGGCGAGGTCAGCCCGACCGGCAGCTCGAGCAGGATCTCGAGCAGGTACTTCCCGTACAGCGCGGCGTTATCGCTGGTGCCGCGCGCGGTGAGCAGCACGAACCGGGGTGCGCGCCGGGCCACCTCGGCGGCGACCGCGGCGACCGCCGGGGCTCCCTCGGACAGCACCCGGTCGAAAACCGCTGGCTGCTCACCGATCTCCGCGGCCATGGCCTGGCCACGTACCGAAGACTGCATGCCGCTCCTCGCTGGAGTCTGGGGGGCGAACGTCGAGATTCCCAGCGGCCGCTCGCCGCTGTCAAACCACGGTCACCCTGGTCGGTAGGGTGCCCCGGGTGAGCGTGCTGGTGGTAACCGGGACCGACACCGGGGTCGGGAAGACCGTGGTGACCGCCGCCCTGACCACGCTCACCGCGTCCCGTGGCTCCTCGGTAGCCGTGGTCAAGCCCGCGCAGACCGGCGTGCCGCCGGACGGGCCCGGCGACGCGGACGAGATCCGCAGGTTGGCCGGCGCCGGCGAGCCGCACGAGTACGCCCGCTATCCGGACCCGCTCTCCCCCGCCGCCGCGGCCCGGCGCAGCGGCCTGCCCACCCTCGACCTGGCCAGGGTCGCGTCCCGGATCACCGAGCTGGCCGAATCGCACCGGCTGGTCCTGGTCGAAGGCACCGGCGGCCTGCTGGTCCGCTACGACGAGGACGGCGCCACGCTGGCCGACCTGGCCCGGCTGCTGAGCGCACCGGCGCTGGTCGTGGTCAATGCCGGGCTCGGCACGCTCAACCACACCGCGCTCACTCTCGAGGCACTGGCCCACCACGGGGTCCCGCTGGCCGGCCTCGTGATCGGCGCCTGGCCGGCCGAACCCGACTTGGCCTGCCGCTGCAACATCAGGGACTTGGAGATGCTGGCCGCGCGGCCACTGTCCGGCGCGCTTCCGGAGCGGGCCGGACAGCTGCATCCGGCCGAGTTCCTCGCCACCGCACGGGCCGGGCTGACCCCGGCACTCGGTGGCACCTTCGATGCGGCAGACTTCCGGCGGGCACACCATCCGTAACCCGACCGGACCACGAGGGCGAGCCGAGATGATCCTGGACACCGCGCGCAGTCAGGTACTCGACCAGGGCATCGGGCTCGACCAGGCACAGGTTCGCGCGGTCCTCGAGTTGCCGGCCGATGCGCTGCCCGAGCTGCTCGAGCTGGCCCACCAGGTGCGGTTGCGCTGGTGCGGGCCGGAGGTCGAGGTGGAAGGCATCGTCTCGGTGAAGACCGGCGGCTGCCCGGAGGACTGCCATTTCTGCTCCCAGTCCGGGCAGTTCTCCTCGCCGGTTCGGGCCGCCTGGCTGGATATCCCGTCACTGGTCCAAGCCGCGGTGGAGACCGCCGCCACCGGAGCGACCGAGTTCTGCATCGTCGCGGCGATGCGTGGTCCGGACCAGCGGCTGATGCGGCAGTTGCGCGACGGCGTGCGGGCGATCAAGGCAGCGGTGGACATCAATGTGGCCGCTTCACTGGGCATGCTCAGCCAGGATCAGGTGGACGAGCTGGTCGAGATCGGCGTGCACCGCTACAACCACAACCTGGAGACCGCGCGGTCCTACTTCGGTCAGGTGGTCACCACGCACACCTGGGAAGAGCGCTGGGACACGCTGCGGATGGTGCGGACCGCCGGCATGGAGGTGTGTTGCGGTGGCATCATCGGGCTCGGTGAGTCGCTGGACCAGCGCGCCGAGTTCGCCACCCAGTTGGCCGAGCTCCACCCGCACGAGGTGCCGCTGAACTTCCTCAACCCGCGGCCAGGCACGCCGTTCGGCGATCGCCCGGTGGTCGAGGCCACGGAAGCGCTGACCACCATCGCGGCGTTTCGGCTCGCGCTGCCGCGCACCATCTTGCGCTACGCCGGCGGTCGCGAGATCACGCTCGGCGACCTCGGCACCAACCAAGGCATGCTCGGGGGGATCAACGCGGTCATCGTGGGCAACTACCTGACCACGCTCGGCCGGCCGGCCGATGCCGACCTGGCGATGCTGCAGGAGCTGCGGATGCCAATCAAGGCGCTGAGCCAGACCCTCTAGGCAGAGACCGACCAAGGGGTTACCGGCGGGTCACTTGCTCGGTAGCGTACGGCTGCCTAGCAGCGGCCTACCGGAAGGACGCAGATGTCCGACGCGAGCGGCGGAATCGAACAGCACGGCGGTGAGTTGGCCGTCGCGGTGGCCCGGCAGTACGGCGTGAACACCATGTTCACGCTGTCCGGCGCACACGTGTTCCCGCTCTACGACGCCGCTGTGCAGGGCAACCCACCATTGCGCCTGGTCGATGTGCGGCACGAGCAGACCGCGGTGTTCGCGGCCGAGGCGACCGGAAAGCTGACCAGGACGCCGGGCTTAGCCGTGCTCACCGCCGGACCCGGGGTCACCAACGGGGTGTCCGGGGTGACCACTGCGTTCTTCAACGGCTCCCCGCTGGTCGTCATCGGCGGCCGGGCGCCGGAGTGGCGCTGGGGCACCGGCAGCTTGCAGGAGCTGGACCACCCGCCGATCCTGGCGCCGGTCACCAAGCTGGCCGGCACGATCCGCGAGGTCGACCAGGTAGCCAGCCGGGTCTCCGACGCATTCCGGCTGGCCAACGCGTCGCACCGGGGGCCGGTGTTTCTCGACGTGCCGATGGACCACCTGTATTCGCGCACCAGGGTGGGCCTGCCGACGGCGCCGGATCCCGATCCGATCAGGCCGGATCCGGATGCGCTCGCCGAGGTGGCCGAGGCACTCGCGACCGCGCACCGGCCGGTGCTCGTGATCGGTTCGGACATCTGGGCCGACCGGTCCGAGGAAGCGGCCAGGCGAACCGCGGAAGAGCTTGGCATCCCGGTGATCAGCAACGGGATGGGCCGCGGTGTACTCCCGGCCGGCCACGAGCTGCTGGTCACCCGCGCCCGCGGCACCGCGCTTGGCCGGGCGGACCTGGTGGTGGTGGCCGGCGCTCCGCTGGACTTCCGGCTCGGCTTCGGCAGCTTCGGCGGCAAGGACGGCGCGCCACCGGCCCGGGTCGTGCACCTGACCGACGCCCCCGGCCAGCTGGCCGGCCACGTCGAGCTGGCCGCCGGGGCCAGCGGAGACCTCACTCAGATCTTCGACGGCCTGCTGGCTGCCTGGGCCCAGCAGCTGCGCACCCCGTCCTGGTCGGACTGGCTCGCTACGTTGCAGCAGCAGGTCAAGGTGGCCGCCGACGCGGACCGCGCGTTGCTCGAGTCGGCCGCCGACCCGATTCACCCGGCTCGGATCTACGGGGAGCTCTGCCGCCGGCTGGCCGATGATGCGGTGGTCATCGGCGACGGCGGCGACTTCGTGTCGTACGCCGGCAAGTACGTCGAACCGGCCGGTCCCGGTCGCTGGCTCGATCCCGGACCGTACGGGTGCCTGGGCACCGGGCTCGGCTACGCCATCGCGGCCCGGCTGGCGCACCCGTCGGCGCAGGTCGCGCTGCTGCTCGGCGACGGCGCCGCCGGGTTGTCGCTGATGGACGTCGACACCCTGGTCAGGCACAACCTGCCGGTCGTGATGGTGCTGGGCAACAACAGCTGCTGGGGCCTGGAGAAGCACCCGATGCGGTTCCTCTACGGCTACGACGTGGCCGCCGAGCTGGGCCAGCAGACCCGCTACGACGAGGTGGTCCGCGCGCTGGGCGGAGCCGGCGAGCTGGTGACCGCACCGGACCAGATCGGGCCAGCGCTGGATCGCGCCTTCGCCGCCGGAGTGCCCTACCTGGTCAACATCATCACCGACGGGGAAGTCAGCTACCCGCGCACCACCACCGGGATCTAGGTCGGGTCTCCTGGATCTTGGCGGATGCGGGCGGTGATCCAGGCGGCGTCCGGCAAGGCGGAGGAGGAGTGGATAGCGGCGCTATCGGCGACGACGACAACGCAGCCGGTCGTCGTCTGGGCGCCGATTCGCGCCGTCGAGGATCCAGGAGACCCGACCTAGGGTCGGTCCGACCCGACTCAACCCGGACGGCGGGAACCTAGCGCCCGCCGGTCGCGTCCGATGGGCATGTTTACCTCGGTCCGTACCGCGGCCTTGATCGCGGCTGGCGCGCTGGCTACCACGTCCTGCACCGGATCCGGCTCGCCCGGCCCCGGCGCCAACCTGCCCGCGTGGGTGGGCAATGCGGCCGCGGTCGCCCGGCTGGTCACCTACGACACCTGCGACGAGGCGGTCCGGGCGATCACCGCGGCCGCGGCCAGTCAGGTGGGGCCGTACGGCTTGGACGGGTACCCCGGGCTGGGCTTCGGCGTACCCGTGACCGCTCCAGGGGCCGAGCGCGCCGCCTCGGACGGAGCGGCCGGCGCGGCGCCAGGGGCTCCGGCTGCTCCGCCGGCAGCCGCCGAGGAGGGCAAGTCCAGCGCGACCGGCTACTCGGGCACGAACGTGCACGAGGCCGGGGTCGACGAGCCGGACCTGGTCAAGACCGACGGGCGCCGGCTGCTGACCGTCACCGACGGAGTGTTGCGCATTGTCGACGTGGCCGGCCGGCGCCTGGTCGGCGAGCTGCGGCTGCCGTCGCAGAGCTGGCCGGACCAGATCCTGCTGTCCGGCGACCACGCGCTGCTGATCGCACGCGGCACCATGTATGCGGCCACCGACGCGATGGCGGACAGCCGGCTGGCGTATTCCAGGATACCGGTGGGAACCGAGCTCACGGTGGTGGACATCACCGCCGCGCCGACCGTGCTCAGCACGATCCAGCTGGACGGCGACTACGTCGATGCGCGCCAGGTGGGCTCAGTTGTCCGGATCGCGTTGCGGTCCTACCCGAAGCTCGAGTTCACCTATCCAGGAGACGGCGTGTCCGAGCGCGCGGCTACCCGGGCGAATCGCAAGGTCGTGCAGAACTCGACCCTGTCCGACTGGGTGCCCGACTACCGGCAGACCACCGGCGGCCAGACCACCTCTGGTGAGCTGACCAGCTGCGACGCGGTGCACCACGTCCGGGACTCGGTCGCCACCACGATGCTCAGCGTGGTCAGCCTCGACCTGGCCGGCGATGTCCAGCTGCAGAGCGGCAACTCGGTGTCGATCGCGACCAGCGGTGACACCGTGTACGGCACCGGGCAGAGCCTGTACGTGGCCGAGGGCACGTACAGCCGCGCGATCCCGCTGACCGCGGCAGCCGAGGATGGTGCGGCTCCGGACGCGATCCGCGCGGTTGACCGGCAGCGCACCAGGATCCACAAGTTCGACATCACCGCCCCCGGGCGGCCGCGCTACGTCGCCTCCGGGGCGGTGACCGGCAGCCTGCTCAACCAGTACTCGATGTCCGAGCACGACGGCGCACTGCGGGTCGCGACCACGGTCGAGCAGTTCGGCGGTGCCTGCTGCGCGACGACCGGAGACCAGTCGCAGAGCGCGGTCACCGTGCTGGCCCAGCGCGACGACCGGCTGGTGCCGATCGGCGCGGTCGACGGGCTCGGTAAGGGCGAGCGGATCTACGCGGTGCGGTTCGTCGGACCGGTCGGCTATGTCGTGACGTTCCGGCAGACCGATCCGCTCTACACCATCGACCTGTCCGATCCGACCCGGCCTCGGGTGGCCGGCGAGCTCAAGATCAACGGTTACTCGGCCTACCTGCACCCGGCCGGGCCCGGCCTGCTCATCGGGGTCGGGCAGGACGCCACCGACGGGGGCCAGACCAAGGGCACCCAGGTCTCGCTGTTCGACGTCAGCAACCCGGCCGCACCGCACCGGGTGGCCAACTACCACCTGTCCGGAGCCTCCTCCGAGGCCGAGTTCGACCCGCACGCGTTCCTGTACTGGCCGGCCGACCAGACCATCGTGGTGCCGGTGCAGGGGCCGTACACCGACCAGGGCGTCGCGGACCAGTACGTGGTCAGCGGTCGCGCTCTAGTGCTGCGGTTGAACGGCAGCGAGATCGACGAGGTCGGCATGCTGACCCACCAGAGCGACCAGGCCGGCACGTTCGACTACGTCGTCGACGCGTCGATCCGGCGTGCCGTGGTGATCGGCGACGCGCTGTGGACGGTGTCCGCAGCCGGTGTGCTGGTCAGCGACCTGCAGAGCCTGGACGGCCGGGAGTGGATCCGGTTCCCGCAGCAGCTGCCGAAGCAGCCGCCGACCCCGGTTCCGCTGCCCGAGCCGTGGCCGCTACCCGAACCGCTGCCGGTCGACTAAGCAGTGATCGTGGTGGATTCGCAGCAGCCACGGGTCG